>JBJTBO010000001.1:0-7767 GCA_046091445.1 Planctomycetaceae bacterium
AGGGAGGGCTGCTCGACGCCAAGGGCGCGGACAAGCGTGAGCACCTGCTCGCCCACTGGCGGGTCGAGAACGGCGAACTCGTCAACGACGGCCAGGGGCTCTACGCCACCACCGACCGCGACTACGGCGACTTCGAGTTCTTCGTCGACTGGAAGATGCTCCCGCTCGGCGACAGCGGCGTCTACCTGCGGGGCATCCCGCAGGTGCAGATCTGGGACTACACGGAGGAGAAGAAGTTTCCACTCGGGGCCGACAAGGGATCGGGCGGCCTCTGGAACAACAAGGGCGAGGAGGGGAAGTTTCCATCGAAGCGGATGGACCGGCCGTTCGGCGAGTGGAACACGTTCCACATCCGGATGATCGGCGAGCGGGTGAGCGTGACCTTCAACGGCGAGACCGTCGTCGACAACGCCCCGCTCGAAAACTTCTTCGCGAACCGCAAAGCGGGCTACGTCGCCTATGGCAAGCCGGCCAAGGCCGACGACGAGGGGGCGAAGGTGGCCAACGGCTTCTTTCCCGACCCGACGCCCGCACGCGGCCCGATCCAGCTCCAGACGCATGGCAGCGAGATCCGCTGGAAGAACGTGTTCGTCCGGGAGATTCCGACCGAGGAGGCGAACCGCATCCTCGCGGCGCGGGACGCCGACGGCTTCGTCGAGCTCGTCAACGGCACGGACCTCACGGGCTGGCAGGGGGCTGTCGACAGCTACGAGGTGCGCGACGGCTCGATCGTCTGCAAGCCGGGAAAGGGGGGCGACCTGCTCACGAAAGACGAATACGGCGATGTCATCATCCGGACGGAGTTCCGGCTGCCTGACGCGGGCAACAACGGCATCGCGCTGCGGACGCCGGTCGGCGGGCACTCGGCCGCCGACGGGCTCGAACTGCAGGTGATCGACAGCGACGGCTACAACGCGAAGCAGGCGGCGGCCGGCCAGCAGGGCCTCGCTCCCTATCAGTACCACGGCAGCCTCTACCACTGCGTCGGCGCGAAGCACGGGTTTCTGAGGCCGGCGGGCGAATGGAACTTCCAGGAGATCGCCGTGCGGGGACAGCGGATCACGGTCACGCTCAATGGCACGAAGATCCTCGATGTCGACATCGACGCGCTCGACCGCTCGCAGATCCAGCACCCGCCCAAGGGCCTCGACCGACGCACGGGGCATGTCGGCTTCGCCGGCCACAGCGACCCGGTCGAGTACCGCAGCTTCAAGGTGAAGCGGCTGTGACGCGTGCGGAGGATGTCACCCAACGGCGACGAGCGAGCAGGCAGCCACGCGGATGATGGACGACGGCCTGGCGGGCCGGCGGTGACGACGACCCGACGCACGAGGAGACGACGCGATGCGCTGGCTTTTGCTCTCCGTGCCGGCGATCTTCGTCCTGCGCTGGATCGATGCCGACCCGCTCTTCGTCTTCCTCCTCTCGCTCGTGGCCATCGTCCCGCTCGTCGAGACGATGGGTGACGCGACGGAACGGCTGGCCGTGCGGCTCGGCCCGACAATCGGCGGCCTGCTCAACTCGACGCTGTCGAATGCCCCCGAGCTGATCATCGGGGGCGTGGCCCTCGCCAACGGCCTCGCTCCGGTCGTGAAGGCGTCGCTCACCGGCTCGATTCTCGTCAACCTGCTCGTCGGACTCGGCGCTGCGCTGGTCATCGGCGGCGTGAAATTCGGAGTCCGGCGGTTCGACCGCAACCGCCTCCGGTCGAGCGCGGCGATGCTGCTCCTGTGTGCCGCCTGCCTGATCGTGCCGGCGGTGTTTCGGTTCAGCACTCCCGAGTCGAACCGCGGCCTCTCGACGGAGATCGCGGTGGTCCTGCTCTTCGTCTACCTGATCAACGTGCTGGCCACCCTCTTCGGCCGCAACCGCGAGGGGATCGGCCCGGACGAGGTGCTGCCCGACGAGTCGCCCGAGGTCGGCGTGGGGATCACGCTCGCCCGGCTGGCGATCGCCGCGGCCGCCCTCGCGTTCGTGAGCGACGCGCTCTCGGAGTCGCTCCAGCCGACGGCCAGGCAGCTCGGCCTCTCCGACATCTTCAGTGGCGTCGTGCTGCTCGGCGGCGTGGGCGGGATCGGCGAGGTGCTCGCGGCGGCACGATTCGCCCGCTCCGGCCGCCAGGAGCTCGTCCTCGCCGTGACTGTCGGCTCGACGATCCAGCTGGTGCTGCTCGTGGCCCCGCTCCTGGTGCTGACCGGTCGCGTCCTCGGCGAGCCGATGAACCTCGCCTTCTCGGGGTTCGAAGTGGTCGCGATCGTGATCGCCGTATTCGTCGCACGCGAACTCATCGACGACGGCAAGGTGTCGTGGATGGAGGGCGTGCTCCTGCTCGCGACCTACGCGATCTTCGCACTGGCCTTCTACCACCTCCCCGATCAGGCCGTCGTCGCCGCCTCGGCGCCCTGACGCCGCGCCGCCGTCAGCCGCGGTTGCGTCGGGCGAGCCCCGCGCCGATGCGGCCGAGCGTGACGCTGTAGTCGTCGATCGCGATGTGCGCCCGGATGACGCTCATGCCCGACGTGTCGGCGAGCGCCGCCTCGATGGCGGCGTCGAAATCCCGCTCGGTGCGCACGTCGTAGCCCGTGCCTCCGCCGAGCAGCTGCGGGAGCAGCTGGTACTCCCAGGGATTGATGTCGTTGAAGCTCCCCTCGTGGATGACGCGTTCGGTGCCGTAGCCGCGGTTGTCGAGGACGATCACGGTGACCGCGAGGCCCCGCTTGACGATCGTCGACAGCTCCATCCCGGTCATCTGGAAGGCGCCGTCGCCGACGAGCGCGATGACCTTCAGGTCGGGACGGGCCATCTTCGCGCCGAGGGCGGCGGGCACGGCGAACCCCATCGACGTGTAGTACGCCGGCGAGAGAAACTCCGTCTGGCCCCGGATCACCAGCTCGCTCGACGCGAAGAGCGCGTCGCCGACGTCCGCGATGACGATGGTGCGGTCGTCGAGCGACTCGTCGAGGCGGCGCACGAGCCGCGTCGTCGTGATCGGCCGGTCGGGCTCGAGCGCGAAGGGCCCCTGGGCCTCGACGGGCGACCGCGGCAGCGTCCGCCGCGCCGCGCGGGGCCGGGCCGCGGCGAGCGCCTGCATGAAGTCCTGGAGCCGCACGTGATGGAAGTGGTGATGGCTGATCCGCAGCTCGTCGCTCGTGGCGTAGATGCTCTTCGTGGGGTCGAGCTTCGCCGTGAAGATGCCGAGATCGATGTCGGTGAGCAGCGTGCCGAGGAGGATGATGCAGTCGCTCTCCTCCACGAAGCTCGTCACCTCCTCGCGCCCGAGGGCTCCCTCGTAGAGACCGATGAAGAGGGGGTGCACCTCGCTGATGACGCTCTTCGCGAGCATCGTCGCGGCGATGGGAATTCCGGCCGCCTCGGCAAGCGTCACGGCCTCGCGCTGCAGGCCGTAGCGATGCAGCTCCACGCCGGCGATGATCACGGGCCGGGCGGCCGCCTCGATCTTCGCGACGGCCTCCTGCACGGCCTCCTCGAGCGCCTGCGGATCGCTGCGCTCGGGCGGGCGGATGAAGGCGCGAATCTGCTCGGGCACGACCGAGACCATGTCGCGTGGCAGTTCGAGGTAGACCGGCCGCTTGAGCCGGTGCGCGGTGTCGAGCAGAAAGTCGATGTCGCGGAACGCCGTGGCGGGATCGTTGATCTCCCGGCTCGCCGCACAGAGCTTGTCGAACACCTCGAGCTGCGTCTGCCACTCCCGCACGCGGTGGTGCAGCAGCGGGTCGCTGGCCCGCTCGCCGAGACCGGGCGCGCCGGAGATGAGAACGACGGGGCTCTTCTCCGCGTACGCTCCCGCGATCGAGTTGGCGAGGCTCAGGCCGCCGACGCTGTAGGTCACGCAGACGGCTCCCATGCCGTTGACCCGCGCGTAGCCGTCGGCGGCGAACCCCGCACAGTCCTCGCGGGTGCAGTTGACGAGATCGAGCGGGCTCTTTTCGAGCATGGAATAGAAGGAGAGCACGTAGTCGCCGGGCAGTCCGAAGACGTGCCGGATCCCGTAGTCCCCGAGCCGGCGGATCAGGTACTGCCCGATGGAGAGGCTCGTGACGCTGGCCTCCCGCTGCTCCGCCGGACGTTCCTGCGTCCGTCCGACGAGGCCGTTGTCGAGGCTCGCACCGAGAACGATGGACATCGCGCGGTCTCCACGGGGACGCGCGGGCATGCTCACCCGCAGGTGAAGTATTTCCCGTCGGTGCGTCAGCGGCCAACTCCGGCCGGCGGGACGATCCGGTCGGCGCGGATCCCGACGCTCACCCCCGCGGCACACCCGTGCCGACACGGACGGGCCGGATCGACCATCCGGCCGCAAGGAGCGCCGCAGCCAGGGCGCTCCAGGGGCCGAATACGGCGGCGGCGAGGGCGGCGGCCGGGCTCTGCAGCGGGCCCAAGGCGAGTGCCGTTGCCATGCCGCCGTTCTGGATGCCCACCTCGATGCTCAGGGTGCGGGCATCGCGCACGTCGAGCCGGGCGGCCCGCGCGGCAGCGTAGCCGAGCAGGAAGCCCGTCGCGTTGTGGCAGACCGCCGCCGCAACGAGCGGCAGTCCGACGCGGCGCAGGTCCGCCGCGGCCAGGGCCACCGTGATCGCGATGATCACGCCGATCGAGGCCATCGCGATCGGCGGCAGCGTGCCCGCCAGCCGCCGGGCGAGGCCGGGAGCCAGCGCGTTGATCACGAGCCCGGCGAGCACCGGTGCGAGGATCACCCACAGGATCGACCGGAACATGTCCCCGGCGTCGATCGGCACGTCGCGCCCGGCGAGCAGCCGCATCGCCAGCGGCGTGGCCAGCGGCGAGAGGAGCGTGGTGCAGGCGGTGAGCGTGACGGAGAGCGGGACATTCGCCCGGGCCACGTAGGCGATCACGTTGCTCGCGACGCCGCCCGGGCAGGAGCCGACGAGGATCAATCCCGCCGCCACCTCTCCCGTGAGGCCGAAGAGCCGCGTGAAGGCCCAGCCGGCCAGCGGCATGATCCCGAACTGCGCGGCTGCGCCCAGCGCCACGACGCCGGGCGTGGCCAGCACGCGGCGAAAATCGGCGGCGGTGAGCGTGAGGCCCATGCCGAGCATCGTGAACTGCACGAGCGGCACGATCGCCTGCCGCGGCTCGAAGCCCCGCCACCGCCAGGTGAAGAGGCCGGGCAGGAAGAGGCCGGCCGCCGCACAGGCGACGACGGCGATCGCGAAGCCGAACTGCGCGGCGAGTGCGGCCGTCACGCCTCGGCCGGCTTCGGAACCCGCCACGGTGCTGGCGCCCTCTGTCATCGTGATCGACCGTCTGCTCAGTCGGCCTTCAGGGCGGCAACCGGGATCACGGCGAGTTCATTGGCGACGTGGCTCTTGTGCGTGTAGCCGACGTAGAGCCTGCCCTCGTGCTCGATCGCATACGGATAGCTGAAGTCGGCCCGCGGGTCGGAGACGCCCGGCGTCTTGTCCGACACCGGGTGACGCACGACATACACCTTGCTGAAGAGCGGCTGCCCGGGCCTGCTCACGGCGATCGTGAGCGGAGCGCGGTTGCCACCGCTGTCGGCCGTGGTCGTGCAGGCGAGAAACCGCTGGCCCGTCGAGAGCGTGCCGGCGTAGGGCTTGCTCGTGGCCATCGGGAGATTCGACGGGCTGGCCGGACGTGGACTCCGGCCGTCGTCGTCGCTCGTGGAGACGAGGGCGACGGCCTTCGCTCCGTAGCGGGCGATGTTCGTGATCCGGCTGCCCTCGACGATCACGGTCGACTCGCCCCAGATCGCGCCGAGGTCAGGTGCGGTCTCGATCACGACCATGCCCCATCTCGTCATGTCGTCGCCCTGGCTGATCGCGACGGCGGGCAGATGGCCCGCGACGTCGTAGCCGTTGGCCACGCGAAACCCGGCCATGATCCAGTTGCCGTCGGCCATCTTCTGCGGCTCCTGCATCGGCCAGAAGCCGTCGTCCACGACCACGCCCCGCGACTCCCACGCACCGCTCACCTCGTCGAGCACATAGGCCCGGGTGTGCGTCTTCTGAAACGCATCGGAGAAGGCGCCCATGAAGGCCCAGAGCCGGCCGTCGTGCGAGAGAAACACGCCGTGGCTGACGCCGAGGTTGCCCTCGCCCGCGTCGATCACGACAGGCGGGCCCCATGTCGTGCCGCCATCCGCGCTCGCCCGCACATGAGCCTCCTCGGAGGCCGTGTTCTCGCCTCCTTTGTTGAAGCCATAGGAGGCGTAGAGCTTGCCCCCGTGCCACGCGAGGCCCACGCCGAGCGTCCAGTTGCAGCCGTCCGTGTCGGGCCGCCGCTGCTTGACGACGTGAAATGCCACGTCGTCGAGCAACGGCGCGGCGGCCTTCGTGGGCAGCGGCACCGTGGGATCCCAGAGCGTCACGGGCTCCGCCGCCGCGACGCTCGCTTGCTGGACACATGCCATGGCAAGCGCCGCGCCCACATCCAGAAACACTCGCCGAGCGATGAGCATGATGGATCCTCTCGAGAGAGCCAGAACGACCGCCTTCGCCGCATCACGCCATCGCGAGCTTCGGCTTCGCCGTGAGCCCCAGTGCCTTGACGGCCGCAACGAGCCGGCGATCGACGTCTTCCGTGAGCGGGAGCATCGGGGCCCTGACGCCGCCCACCTGCCGCCCGCGGAGTTCGAGCCCCCGCTTGATCACCGCGATCCAGTCGGCCCGCTCGCCACCCACGCCCACCGTGGCGATCTCGACGAACGGCATGATCCGATACCAGAGCTTCCGCGCCTTCACGAAGTCGCCGTCGTCGATGCAGGTGTGCACGAACTGGCTCCAGAGCTCGGGGCAGAAGTTGGCCGTACCCGAGACCCAGCCGGTGGCCCCGAATGCAAACGCCCCCATCGCGTTGTTGTCGTGGCCGTAGAAGAGATGCGCCGAATCGCCGAGCCGCATCCGCAGTCGCGCGATCGCATAGGGGTCGCTGTCGGCGTCCTTGAGATACTGGCAGATGCCGTCGCGGTAGAGCCGCTCGAGCAGCTCGACCGAAAGCCGCGTGCCGGTCACGGGCGGGTTGTTGTAGACCATGATCGGGATCGAGATCGCCTCGCGGACGGCCTTGAAGTGGGAGTAGAGTTCACGCTCGGTATGCACCTGATACCAGGGGGCGATGAGCAGGATCCCGTCGTAGCCCGCCTTCTCGGCGAAACGGCAGCGCTCGACGGTGTGGGCCGTCGCCATCCAGGCCCCGCCGGCCAACAGCGGCACGCGGCCGCGCACCTGCTCCTTCACGATCCCCAGCACCTGCTCCCACTCCGCCCGATCGAGGTTCATGAACTCGCCCGTGCTCGAACCGGCGCAGAATCCGTCGGAGCCGCCCTCGAGCATGAACTCGACGTGATCGCGCAGCCCCGCTTCGTCGATCGCCCCGGCGGCGGTGAACGGCGTGATGAGCGGTGGGTAGAGGCCGCGGAAGGCGGACATGGGCGGATTCCTCGGTGCTAAGGATCGGTCGTGAACGCGATCGGCAGGAGCACCGTACCGGGCGTTCCATCACGGGACCGGCCGATGCGAGTCGTCGCACAGCGTCGCGCGCGATCTGGCATAGTGGACGGTGGAGCGGTCCGCGGCCGGACCGGGCTGGACCGGACCGGGCTGGGCCGGGCGTTTCTCCGATGCAAACCATGAAGACATCGACGGAACTGCGCGCGGTCGTCGACGCGTTCGCGGCCCGTCACGCGGCGCGGCGCGTGGCCGCCGGCGCCGACAAGCGGCCCCTGCTCGACGCCTTTCGGCGGATGCAGCACGCCGCGGCGGCCGA
>JBJTBO010000002.1:0-2336 GCA_046091445.1 Planctomycetaceae bacterium
TTTCCCCGTTCCCGGTCGTGGCCGAGACGTCCGCCGCCAACAACACGATCGAGTCGGCCCAGCCGGTCGCGGCCGACGTCACGGTGCTCGGCATGGCCGGCGCCGATCCCGACGTCTTCAAGGTGCCGGCCGTCGCGGGCATGCGGCTCTCGATCGAGGTCGACTGCGTGCGGCTGGCCGACGTCCACTACGGCGCCGCGGAGTTCGATCTGGCCGTGCGCGTCCTCGACCAGACGGGCCGCGAGCTCGCCACCAGCGACGACACCGCGCTGCACGTGCAGGATCCGCTGGTGAGTCTCGAGATCCCGGCGGGGCTGCCCGGGGGCCACGTCTACGTGGAGGTCGCCCAGGCGGTCTTGTCGCCGGGTGACGCTCCCTACTGCGTCCACATCGGCACGTTCCGCCGGCCGCTGGCGGCGTTTCCCCCGGGGGGGCCGGCCGGCCGGCCGCTCGTCGTCGAGTTTCTCGGCGATCCGCTCGGCCCGTTCAGCGAGACGGTCGCCGTGCCGGCGACGCCCGGGACGTTCTCCTGGTATGGCGGCGCCCCATCGCCTCTCGAACTGCGGTCGAGTCCGTATCCGAACCTGCTCGAAGACCGGGCCGCCGCCGAGACCCGCGTGCCCGAGCTGCCGATCGCGATCAACGGGATCATCGAGAGAGTGGGGGATGCCGACGCCTTCCGCCTGACGGCGAAGAAGGGGGAACGGCACCGCGTGCGGGTGTACGCCTCGGCCCTCGGCCATGCGATCGATCCGGTGATCCGCATCCGGCCCCTCGGAGCCGACGGCCGGCCCGGCGCCGTGGAGGTCGAGGCCGACGATTCGGCCGGTCCCGCGCGGGAGCTCTTCGGCACGAGCATCCGGGCGGGCGGCGGCTTCTCGGACGTGTTCGACCCCACGGTGATCTGGGAGGTGAAGGCCGACGGCGAGTCCGTGCTCGAGATCCGCGACGCCTCCGGCGGCGGCGGGCCGACCGCGGTCTACCGGATCGAGATCGATTCCCCGCCGCAGTCGGTCACGTTCGTGGCCGAGAGCCAGTTCACGGCCGATTGGCCGGAGATGCAGCGGCACACCGGCCTCGCGATCCCGCAGGGCAACCGCTGGACGGTGACGCTCGACCTCCGCAAGGGCCAGGGCACGACCTTTGCGGGGCCGTTCGACATCGTGGCGCGGGGCCTGCCCGCCGGGGTGCGGCTCGTGTCACCGCGGGTGCCGGCCCAGCCTCCGGTCAATCGCTATGGCAACGCGCGGTGGCCGGTCGAGTTCGTCGCTGCAGCCGATGCCCGGCCGGGAACCGCGGTGATCACGCTCGAGGCCCGGGCCGTGGATCCCGCCGTCGCGCTCGAGAGCCACTGCCAGCAGGCGGTGCCGTTCGTGAACCAGTCCGGCGGCAGCGCCGGCCGGATCCTGCGGGTCGACTCGTTCTCGCTGGCGGTCACCGACCCGGCGCCGATCGCGGTCGAACTGGTGCAGCCCACAATCCCGGTCGTGCGCGGCGGCGAACTGTCGATTCCCCTACAGCTCACCCGTCGGGCCGTGTTCGACGATCCGGTCGAGGACCAGGCCGACTTCGGCCCCGGCGGCGTCGGCCTGCCCCCGAAGGAGCTCATTCCCTCGGGGGCATCTGACGCGGTCCTGAAAATCTCCGCCGACGGCAATGCCCCGCTCGGCAAGGGGCCGCTCTACGTGATGGTCACGACGCTCGCCGTCAACGGACAGATTCCCCGCAAGCCGCTGATCCGCGTGGCGTCGCCATTCATCGAGGTGGAGGTGGCCGAGCCGTTCGTGCAGCTCGCGAGCGCCCCGGCGAGCGTGCGGCGCGGCGGGCGGGCGACGTTCGCCTTCGAGGTCACGCCCAAGACACCCTTCGAGGGGGAGGCCGAGGCGAAACTGCTGCACTTGCCCAAGGGCGTGGCGGTCGTGGGGGGGATCACGAAAGTCACCAAGGACTCGAAGCAGATCGCGTTCGAGGTCGAGGCCACCGACGAGGCGCTCCTGGGACCGGTCTCGGGGCTCGAGTGCGAGCTGCTGGTGCGGTCGGCCGGCCAGGAGATCCGCCAGCGCGCCGGCAAGGGCACCCTCCGCATCGACCCCAGGCTCTGAAAAAAACAGGGACAGGAACGGGCTTTCCATGTCAACGATCCACCAGCCACGCAGCGGAAGCGAAATCAATCGTTCGCGTCCCCGTTTCCTGCTCGCGATCATCGGCCCGGTCGTCTGCGGCCTCCTCGTCTGCGGGGCCGAGGCCCTGGCGAATGACCTGTACCGCGTTCGGCCGCGGATCGGCGCGGCCGGCACGACCGTCGAGCTCGTGCTCCAGGGCAAACATCTGGCGGA
>JBJTBO010000003.1:0-3718 GCA_046091445.1 Planctomycetaceae bacterium
ATGCTCGAGGCGCAGAGCACCGGCCGCCGGTTGGACTGTCCGAACGGGGCCAGCCGCTCGATCTGTTCGACCGCGTCCAGCGTCACGCCAGCGAGCGTCGTCTCGCCGTCGAGCACGATCTCGGCGCGCCTGAGCGAGTCGGGCAGCCGGCGATCCACCTCGGCCCGAAACGCCTCGCGAAACGCCTCGATGGCCCCGTCCTCGATCCGCAACCCGGCGGCCGGTGCTCTGCGCCTCGAGCATCGCGCTCGTCGAGCCACCGCGCGTCATCGGCAGCGGCGCACGACACCTCGCCATGCGGCTCGTGCAGCATGGCACGCAGATCCGCGGCGTGGCGTTCGGCGGCGCCGAGTGGCTGCCGCACCTGCCGCCGCCCGGCCGGCCGTTCCATGTCGCCTTCAAGCCGAAGATCAACGAGTACCGCGGCCGACGCACCGCCGAGATGGAGATCATCGACTGGCGACCGGACGGCATCGACGTGGGGCAGGCCCTGCCACCGCTCGCCGCCGCGGCCGCCCTCGTGCAGGCGTAGAATGGGTCTTCCACCCCGCGGCGCCATCGGCCGCCCGGGCATCCTGCGGAGATCGCTGCATGCATTCCCGATCGCTCGTCATCGGCGTCGTCCTCGCGTCCTGCCTGCCCTGCGCGTCGCGGCTGCGCGCGGACGACTGGCCGCAGTGGATGGGCCCCCGCCGTGACGGCGTGTGGCGCGAGGCCGACGTCGTCGAGGCGATTCCGGCGGGTGGCCTGCCGCTGCGTTGGCGGATCGCGGTGAAGGGCGGGTATGCCGGTCCTGCCGTGGCGAACGGCCGCGTCTACCTCATGGACTACGATCGTCGCGAGGGCACGCTCGCCAACGATCCCGGTGGCCGCTCGACGCTCGCGGGGAACGAGCGCGTGCTGTGCATCGATGCGGCGACGGGCGAGATCGTCTGGAAGCACGAGTACGACTGCCCCTACTCGATCTCCTATGCCGCCGGCCCGCGCTGCACACCGACGGTCGCCGACGGCAGGGTGTACACGCTCGGTGCCGAAGGGCATCTCACGTGTCTCGAGGCCACGACCGGCGCCGTCATCTGGAAGAAGGACCTGCGGGCGGACTATGGGGCCCCGACGCCCATCTGGGGGTTTTGCGGCCACCCACTCGTCGAGGGTGATCTGCTCGTCTGCCTCGTCGGAGGGCCCGGCAGCGTCGCCGTCGCATTCGACCGCCACTCGGGACGCGAGATGTGGCGGGCGATCACCGCGAGCGAGAGCGGGTACTGCCCGCCGACGATGATCGAGAGTGGCGGTCAGCGGCAGCTCGTCATCTGGGATGCGGACAAGCTCAACGCACTCGACGTGGCGACCGGCCGCCTGTTCTGGTCGCAGCCGCTCAAGCCGTCGTACGGCATGTCGATCATGGCACCGCAGGTGGCCGACACGAGCCTCGGTCGCATCCTCTTCGCGAGCGGCATCGGCCAGGTCGGCGCGCTCTACCGACTCGCCGAGCGCGGCCCGGGCGCGGAGATACTGTGGCGCGGGAAGCCCAAGGAGGCGATGTACTGCGCGAACAGCACGCCGTACGTGGCCGGCGACACACTCTACGGGTGTGACTGCGAGACGGGGTACCTGACGGCTGCCGACGTGACGACCGGCCGGAGGCTGTGGGAAACGGGGGCGGCGACGATGGGGGATCGGCGTGGGCGACACGGAACGGCATTTCTCGTGCGGCATGAACCGGCGCGCGACACCGACCGAGGCGAGGCGGGCCCGCCGGCGCGGACCTGGATTTTCGCGGAGACGGGCGACCTGATCGTCGCGCGGCTGACGCCGGAGAAGTACGAGGAATTTGGTCGGATGCGGCTGCTCGAGCCCACGAACGAGTGCTTCGGCCGCGAGGTGGTGTGGAGTCACCCGGCCTTCGCGGGGCGAAGCGTCTTCGCCCGCAATGACGTCGAACTGGTGTGCGTTTCCGTGGAGAAGTGAGGCCGCGCGGCACGTCGGCCCTGTCGGCATGCCGCTGGCGTTGTCCCTGAACCGCTCCGGGTGTAGTCTTCCGGTCTCCCACGATGCGGACGACCGCCGGCGCGTCCCGACCTGCTCGGGTTCGTGCCTCACGCGGCTCATCCACGTCACTTCGGGGCGTAGCTCAGCCTGGCTAGAGCGCTACGTTCGGGACGTAGAGGTCGCACGTTCAAATGGTGTCGCCCCGATTCACGCACCGGACCTTAAAAACGGGGGCCTGAGCCACTCTCTGGACGATGTCTCGGTGCGTGCCGGGAATCGGCCTCTGCGGGTGTTGTACCCCGGAGGCTCCGATGGCTCCTTCGGCCCATCCCAAACTCGTTCGCCATACGTCCGGCAAGGCCCGTCTGCGGCTCAACGGCAAGGACTCCTACTACCCTGCCTTCGGCACCGGCAGGAAGCCGAGTCCCGAGGCTCACGCGTGGGCCGACGAACTGATCGCCCGCTGGCTCGCCAACGGCCGCCGGCTCTCCGATGTCAGCCATGCTGCCCTTCCCGATGGAGGTGATCTCGCCATCGTCGATGGAGCGATGGATCCCGCGGGCATCGCCGGGAATCTCCTCGATCTGCGTGGCGTGCTGCTCGAAGGCCGGTCGCAGGGTGATCACCCAAAGCTGCTCCATACCGAGACACTCGGGCTTGAATCGTCGCAGTGACGAATCCCGCTCGGTGGCCGTGGCCATGATCCAGCCGTGGCGCGACATCAACGCGACGGCCATCACCGAGAGATTGTTCCGACTGGACGAAGACCGACTTGAATGCCACCGCCTTCGGTCACAGCGTCACGAGCGGTGCCCGGGTCAGGTCTTCACCGCCTGCTCGGGGTACGTCGATCCACCGGCCCATGGCATCCCTCGCTGCTCGTGAAGGGACGCAGCCTACCGAGAGAGGTGCAGGGCAGTAATGGCCGGCTGCCCGCGGCCCGATGCCGGCGGATCGTCAGCGGCGAGAGGCAGATCGCGGGCAGCGGCGGACGACGTTAGACTACGCGTCCACGCCGCAAGGCCTCCCCAAACCTTCCCAGGAGAATCCTGCCATGCACCTTCGAACTCTCCTCACGCTCCTCGCCGTCGGTGCGTTCGCATCTCCCGCCATGGGGCAAGGGGGCCTGATTGGTCGATCGGAACCGCCCTCCTTCCGTGGCAGGGAGGACGTGGAGGCCCAGCTCGAGCGCACCGTTATAGGTGCCGTCCCATCGCCAGAAGGGAAGTATTATCCCGCCCAGGACGTGCCGGTCGAGGCCCTTACCAGCAGACCCCGCAGAAGAGTCAGCGGCCGCGGCGAGATAATCGCGCGTGACAGCAGCCCGATACTTTACGCGATCACCCACCCTCTCGCGGCGCGTAGAAGCCGCGGCACGCGATAGCCGCGAGGAACCTATCGCCGCTGCCTAAAGCGCATCCGAGATACGTGTGTCGCCGGCTCGGGGGCGGCAAAAGTCTCGTCGCGTGGGCCGCGGCGGCCCAATGCTCCTCGAGCGTTCGCCGCCCCCCTTCGCCTACCCACCTTGGTTTGCCCCGTCGTCGCTGCACCTACGCAAGACGTGCTCTAGCCCCGCGGGTGACGGGTTACAACCCGCGGCAGGCGAGCGCCGCCGAGGTTCCGATACCACTCGCGATGGTTGGTCGTCTTTACTGGAACGTGCTCCAGAGTGCTCGGAGGCGGGCTCGGGGGTGCCGCCTTGCTCCTGCACGTTCATGGAGGGCACGTT
>JBJTBO010000004.1:0-14688 GCA_046091445.1 Planctomycetaceae bacterium
TGCGTGACGAGGGCCGCGAGCTGCCGCAGCCGCTCGTCACGCGGAGCGGCGGGGTCGATCCGGCCGAGTTCGCCGAAGAGCCATCCCGGCGTCGCCTTCCCGCCCGTCGCCTTGTCGCAGCGGTGCAGCTCGAGCAGCGCGTCGGAGGCGACCGCCGCGAGATCGTAGGTCTGCGCGAGCGTCCAGCGATCGACGAACGAGTCGTGGCCGCGCGCGCACGAGAGGGTGATCCCGAGGAACGACTGCCCGACGTTCTGCGCGAACTGGATGGGCACCGTCTGGCTCGCATTCACGACGCCGCGCCAGACGATGCCGTCCAAAAATCCCCGTGAAGCCTCGCCCGGCGCGATGAGCTCCCGCACGAAGCGGTCGAACGGGATGTCGTCCACGAGCGCCCGATGCAGCCACGTCGTGATCTGCCGGCGGCCCCCCGTGATGAAGCCCGTGCCGGCGTAATCGTTGCGGAGCAGGTCGTTCCAGAACGTCATCCAGTGCTCGGCGTAGGCGACGCGCTCGTCCAGCAGCTCCCGCACGAGCGCCGCCCGCTTGGCCGGGTCACGGTCGGCGACGAACGCGGCGACACGGTCGGCGTCCGGCAGCAGGCCGACCAGGTCGAGGCTCGCGCGCCGGATGAACGTACGGTCGTCGCAGCGCGGGGCGGGGGAGCGGCCACAGGCCGCGTGATAGGCGTCCACGATCCGGTCCACCGGATTGGTGCGACCCTCGAGCGGCGGCGGCAGGGTCACGGTGGCAAGCTGCAGGGGCGGCTCCCAGGCGGTGCCAGAGAACGCGAAGCCCTCCTCCCACGCGGCCCCTTCGTCGACCCACCGCCGCAGGATGGCGACCGCTGCGTCGGGCAGCGGGGGCCCGTCGCTCGGCATCCGCAGGTCGGGGTCGTCGCTCGTGATGCGGGCGATGAGCTCACTTCCGGCGGCGTCACGCACGACGATTCCGGCCGTGCCCGAGTCACCGCCGGCGACGAGCGCCTCGCGGGTGTTCATCGAGAACCCGCCCTGCCGCGCGTCGCCGAGGTGACACTCGGCGCAGTGCCGCCTGAGGAGCGGCACGACATCGTGCACGAAATCAACCGGCTCAGCCGCGACACCACCTGCCGCCCACGTCAGAAGCGTCGTAACGAGGACCGAAGTCGCCTCTCGGACGGAACGCCGCTCCATTCGGGCCAGTCTTGTCAACAAACAGATCTGCGTCCTGGGTCGTGTCGGGAAAGCCGAGCAGGATGGCGCCCGATTTGCCGATGAAGAGGTAGCGGCAGCCGTGCCTCGAGAACGCATCTCGAATCTCCTCAGCCTGCCGGTAGTCGAACGCTGCCATAGCCGAGCCAGTCCGGGAGGTTTTGGTCGCACCAGCGTCGGTACTCGGCGGTGGTGTCGAACGCCCGAAACCGCTCATCATCCAGCACAGTCTTGTAGGTGTGGATGAAGGCGTAGCGCATCCGCTGAGCCAGGGGACGCCGCGCCGCCGCTTCGAACTCAGCCAGCAGGTCTGCTGGGATTACATCGGCATCCCGCACGTCGGTCGCTGGACGCATGGGTAGCACCTGGAGACATGGCCCCGGCGTGGTCTCTCAACAACCATGTCCAAGTATAGTCTCGCCTTGAACGATCGATGGCGATGGGCGGATTCGCCACGTGATCCGCCAGACGTGCGAGATTGCTGCGTGCCTTCCGTGCCGCCACACTGATCCGGGCGATTCGCTCCGCGGAGTTCCGCGTCCGGCATGGAGGACTGTTGTTGAGCACGCTGCGTGGAGGTCGCCGGACTGGATCGAAGTCTGCTTTGTGGACGACGCTGGCGCAGGCGTGGGCCCCGATCACCTGCGTCGTCGCATGGGCGGGCCTCGCCGGGGCCGACGATGCGGCGCCGGCCGGAGCGGCGACGTGGAAGGCGGGCGTCGCGCGCGCGGTCATCACGCCCACCACGCCGGTCTGGCTCGCCGGCTACGGATCGAAGCGCGTCCCCGACGGTGCGCTGCACGACCTGTGGCTGAAGGTGCTCGCGCTCGAGGACCCATCCGGCCGCCGCGCGGTGCTCGTGACCAGCGACTTCCAGGGCGTGCCCCGCAGCATGAGCGACCCTGTCTTCGAGCGTGCGGCCGCGGCGTACGGCCTCAGCCGCGCCGAACTGATGATCACCTTCTCGCACAACCATTGCGGTCCCCGCCTCGGTGACGACCTCATCGACTACTACCCCGTCGATCCCGAGCAGGAGACCCTCGTCCGCGAGTACACCGCACGGATGATCGAGCGGATGGTCGAGACGATCGGCCAGGCGCTCGACGACCTCGCCCCGGCGGTGCTCGCCACCGGTCGAGGCAGGGCCACGTTCGCCGTGAACCGGCGGAACAATCCGGAGGCCGACGTGCCGGCGCTCCGCGCGGCGGGCAAGCCGCTCGCCGGGCCCGTCGATCACGATGTGCCGGTGCTCCGCGTGACGCGGCCCGATGGAACGGCACGGGCGATCCTCTTCGGCTACGCCTGCCACCCGACCACGCTGTCGTTCATGACGTGGAACGGCGACTACCCGGGCTTCGCGCAGCTCGAGATCGAGGAGCGGCATCCCGGCACGACCGCCATGTTCGTCAACACGTGCGGCGGCGACCAGAATCCGCTGCCGCGGCGCACCGTGGAACTGTGCATGCAGTACGGCCACGAACTCGCCGCTGGAGTCGAGGAGGCGCTCGCGGGTGAACTACGGCCGATCGCGCCGGCCCTCGCCACGGCGTACCGCTCGATCGAGCTGCCCTACCTCGCGGTCGTCACGCGGGCCGAACTCCTCGCCATCACCTCGGACCCGCAGGCGGCCCGGGGCGAGGCCATCAAGTCACGCTGGGCGACGCGGCTGCTAGCCAGGCTCGCCGCGGGCGAGACCTTCCCGGCGGCCGCCGACTCTCCGCTTCACGCCTGGCGACTGGGCGACACGCTCATGCTCGGCATGGGGGCGGAGACCGTCGTCGACTACGCGCTGCGCTTCAAGCGCGAGTTCGGCGCGGAGACGTGGGTGTGCGGATACGCCGACGACATGCTCGCCTACATTCCCTCAAGGCGCGTGTGGGAGGAGGGCGGCTACGAGGGGGGCGCGCGGCTCTACGAGTACGGCCGACCCGCCCTGCGCTGGGCGGGCGACGTCGAGGACCGCATCGCGAAGGCCGTGCATGAACTCGTCGCCGAGGTGCGCGGCCCGTGAGCGAACCGCATGCTCCCGTGGTACGCCTCCAGGCGTGCGAATCGACACCGGATCACGCACGAGTTTGCAGTGCCACAGCACGTCGATGCGGCACACCCCCTGTGGCGTACGCCTCCAGGCGTGCGCATCGACGCCGGGCCAGAAGTGCGCTCCGGGGGCAACGACGACCCGCGGGGAACGCCATCAGTCCGCCGGCAGTGCCCGACCCGACCGGTCCCCGTGCGTGCGTCACGTGGACCGTGCTTTGGCCTCACTGACTGACCGCGTTACGCTGCCGACGGTATGGCGAGCATTTTTGAGTCGGCGTGGCGGTGGTGGCTCGTGCTCTGGCCGCACGTGCTCGCCTGGTCGCTGCTCGTCGTCAACGTCCTGGCGTCGGCGCACGCGATCCTCGTCAAGCGCGACACCCGCAGCGCCATCGGCTGGGTCGGACTCATCTGGCTCTCGCCCGTCTTTGGGATCGTCGCCTACGCACTGCTCGGCGTGAACCGCATCCGCTCCCGCGCCGCCCAGCTCCTCGCCGGGCAGCGGCGGATCGAGCACGAACTGGCCGGCGCGCTCCCCGGAGCCGACCGGCTCGACGAGGCCGTCGGTCCGGTGGACGCGCCGCTGCGTTCCCTCGAGTCGCTCGTCGGCGAGGTGACCGACCGGCCGCTCGTGGACGGCAACGCGATCGAGCCGCTGGCCGGCGGAGACGAGGCCTATCCGCGGATGCTCGCCGCGATCGACCGTGCCACCCGCAGCATCGGCCTGGCCTCCTACCTCCTCGACAACGACCCCACGGGCAAGGTGTTCGCCGACGCGCTCGCGCGGGCCGCCGCGCGCGGCGTCGAGGTCCGCGTGCTCGTCGACGGCATCGGGGCGAGCTACACGTTTCCATCGATCGACGGCCTGCTCGTGCGGAAGGGGGTGCGGGTCGAGCGTTTCCTGCCGACGAGCGTGCCGATCTATTTTCCGTACGCCAATCTGCGGAACCACCGCAAGATCCTCGTCGTGGACGGCGCGATCGGTTTCACCGGAGGTCTCAACATCCGCGACGGGTGCTGGCTCGAGCATCGGCCACGGCATCCGGTCCGCGACACCCACTTCCTGCTCCAGGGACCGATCGTCGCCCAGCTGCTCGAGGTGTTCATCGAGGACTGGACGTTCGCGGCGGAGGAGAAGCTCGCGGGCCCCGCCTGGGAGCCGGCGCTCGCGTCGGCCGGTCCCATGCTCGCACGCGGGATTCGCACCGGCCCCGACGCTCCCGACATCGGCCGTATGAAGCTCGTGCTCGTGGGGGCGCTCGCCGCCGCGCAGCGCTCAGTGCGGATCATGACCCCCTACTTCCTGCCCGACGACGCGGTGGCGCAGGCGCTCGGCGTGGCGGCGCTCCGCGGCGTGCGGGTGGACATCGTGCTGCCCGAACAGAACAACCTCGCGCTCGTCGGCTGGGCGATGCAGGCGCAGCTCTGGCAGGTGCTCGGCCGCGGCTGCCGCGTCTGGAGGTCGGCGCCGCCGTTCGATCACACGAAGCTCATGGTGGTGGACCGCAGCTGGGCCCTCTTCGGCAGCAGCAACTGGGACGAGCGCAGCCTCCGATTGAACTTCGAGTTCAACGTCGAGACCTACGACCGCGGACTCGCCGGGCGACTCGACGGCCGCATCGCCGAGGTGATCGCCCGCGCCCGGCCGCGGACGATGTCGGACCTCGACGCCCGCAGCCTGCCGGTGCGGCTGCGCGACGGCGTCGCCAGGCTCTTCAGCCCCTACCTGTAAGCGACGACCGGGGCCGGCGCCGACTCGTTGCCGAGCCCCGCCGCGTGACCTACAGTCTGCGATCATGGGTTCGCACGCGACCGCCACCCTCCAGCATCCCGCCGACACGTCGGCCGACGCGATCGACCGCCTGCGGGCGATCGGCCGGGAGTTCCATGGCCGTGGTTGGTCGCTCGGCACGAGCAGCAACTACAGCGTCGTCGCCTCGCGGGATCCGCTCGAACTGATCATTACGGCGAGCGGACTCGACAAGTCGTCGCTCGGCCGCGACGACTTCGTGCGGGTGGACGCCGCCGGAAAGGTCTGCGACGGAGGCCGGGGACGCGCGTCGGCGGAAACGCTCCTCCACTGCACGATGGCCGCGCTCGGCCTCACGGTCGGAGCCGTGCTGCACCCCCACTCGCAGTGGGCCACGCTCCTCTCGGGGCTCGACCTGGCCCGCGGCAGCGTGCGCATCGCCGGCTACGAGATGCTCAAGGGCCTCGCCGGGATCACCACGCACGAGACGGCCGTCGAGGTCCCCATCTTCGCGAACACGCAGGACATGCCGGCCTTGGCGGCCGACGTGCGGCGGAGGTTCGCCGACGTCGATCTCACCGCGGCGCGGCCGACCGTGCACGGCTTCCTGCTCTCGCGGCACGGGCTCTACACGTGGGGGCGGGACCTCGCCGAGGCTCGCCGACACGTCGAGATCTTCGAGTTCCTCTTCGAGGCCGTGGCGCGCGAACGGATGTTCGGCGCTCCGGCGGCGACAGCGCCCCGCTCGCAGGCGGCTCACTGGCAGCAGCATCAGCAGCAGCAACAACAGTAGGGAACAGGCAAGGCGGCAGGGGCCCGCGGCCGCGGCACGTCCGACACCAGTCCCATCCCACCCTTCCGATACCGGAGGTTTCCCATGGCGATCGTCACCGTCCCGGCCGAATCCCGCCGCATCACGGACGCCACCGAGATTCGCGACTTCCTCGCCGAGCGGGGGCTCCATTACGAGATCTGGCCGCTGGAGGACCGCGTGGACCCCGCCGCGGCGCCGGAGGCGATCCTTGCGGCCTACGCGCCGGAGATCGACGCACTCAAGGCGCGGGGCGGCTTCGTCACGGCCGACGTCATCGACGTGCGTCCGGAGACGCCGAACCTCGACACGATGCTCGCGAAGTTCGCCCGGGAGCACACCCACACCGAGGACGAGGTCCGCTTCATCCTGCAGGGGCGCGGGGTGTTCCACGTCAATCCCGTCGACCGGCCCGTCTTCGCGATCGAGGTGCACGCGGGCGACCTCATCAGCGTGCCCCTCGGCACGCGGCACTGGTTCGACCTCTGTGCCGACCGCCGCATTCGGGCGATCCGTCTCTTTCAGGACACCAGCGGCTGGACGCCCCACTACCTCGAGGACGGCGTGCATGGCGGCTACGAGCCGCTCTGCCTCGGCCCGGCCTGGGTGCCCGCCGAGGGAAGGGCGGGCTCGTGATCGTCTTCGACGGCGCCGGAATCCTCCTCGACGTCGAGGGCACGACCTCGTCGATCTCGTTCGTGCATGACGTGCTCTTCGGCCACGCCAAGCGGCACGTCGGCACCTTCATCGCCGCCCACCACGACGACCCGACGGTGCGGCCGCTGCTGGCGGGCATCGCGACGGCGGCCGGACTCGATCCGACGGTCGCCGAGGGCGACGATCGCGCGGCACGCATCACGCTCGCGGCGCTCGAACTCATGAACCGCGACGTGAAGGACACCTCGCTCAAGGCGCTTCAGGGCATGATCTGGCGGAGCGGCTTCGAGTCGGGCGAGCTCGTCTCCCACGTCTTCGACGACGTGCCACCCGCGCTCGCCCGCTGGGCCGACTCGGGCCTCGACGTGCGGATCTATTCGTCGGGGTCGATCGAGGCACAGCAGCTCTACTTCCGCCACACGGCCGCGGGTGACCTGACACCGCTGCTCCGCGGCCACTACGACACGACGACCGGTCCGAAACGCGACAGCGCGAGTTACACGGCGATCGCCGCCGACATGGGGCTCGAGCCGCGACGCATCCTCTTCGTGAGCGACATCGGCGCGGAGCTCGACGCGGCCCGCCGGGCGGGATTCGCCACCGCCCTCGCCGAGCGCCCCGGCAACGCGGCGCCGACGAGCGTCTTCGAGCACGACCCGCTCGCGTCCTTCGCGGAGATCGTGACATGACGCAGCCGGCTCCGGCGTCCGGCCAGGGTGGCTCCGATGGTCCCCGGTGCAGCGTGGGGACGTCCACCGAGGCGCGGCTCGACACGGCCGTGGCCCGCGCGACGGCCGACGCCACGGCAGGGCTCGGGACCGGCCCGGCCGACCTCGCAGTCGTGTTCGTCTCGGCGGCCTACGGACCGGAGATTCGGCCGGTGCTCGAGGACCTCGCCGATCGCGTCCGGGCCCGGGTCGTGCTCGGCACGACCGCCGAAAGCGTGCTCGGTGGTGCCGAGGAGTTCGAGGGCGGGCCCGCGGTGGCCGTGTGGCTGGCGAGGCTGCCGGGCGCAACGGTGCAGCCCTTGTCGCTCGAATACACCCAGACGCCCGACGGGGGCATGTTCGCGGGCTGGCCGCCGGAGGGCGGATCGTGGCCGTCCAACGCGTCGCTCCTCCTGCTCGCCGATCCGTTCTCGTTTCCGGTGGACGGATTCGTGCGCCGCGTGGAGGAGGACCATCCGGGCCTCGTCGTGGTCGGCGGCATGGCCAGCGGCGGGATGGAGCCCGGCAGCAACACGCTCGTCATCGACTCCCGAACCTACGACTCGGGGGCGGTCGGCGCGGTGATCGGCGGGGCGGTGCGGATCCGGCCGGTCGTGTCGCAGGGCTGCCGCCCGATCGGCAGACCGCTGGTCATCACACGGGCGGAGGAGAACGTGATCATCGAGCTCGGCGGGCGGCCCGCACTCGAACGCCTCCAGGAACTCGTCGCCGCCCTCGACGAGACGGACCGGCGGCTCGTGCGCACCTCGCTCCACGTCGGCCGCGCCGCGACGGAATACCGCTACCGCTTCGTCCGCGGCGACTTCCTCGTCCGCAACGTCGTCGGGGCCGACCCCGAGTCGGGCGTGATCGCCGTGGGCGACCTCGTGCGCACCGGGCAGACGATGCAGTTCCACGTGCGGGACGCCGCGAGCGCCGACGACGATCTGCGGATCCTCCTCACGCGGCAGCGTGATGCCGGTACGAGCCCCGTCGGCGCCCTCGTCTTCACCTGCAACGGCCGTGGAACGCGGCTCTTCGACGAGCCGAGCCACGATGCCCGCTGCCTGCAGGACTGCCTTGGACCGGTCCCGGCGGCCGGCTTCTTCGCCCAGGGCGAGATCGGCCCGATCGGCGACCGGACGTTCCTGCATGGCTTCACCGCGTCGATCGCGCTCTTCGAGCCGGCCGACGTCGCCGCGGACGAGCAGGCCGGCGAGCGCGGGTGAACTCCACGACGCGGCGCGCGACGGGGCGGCCACGGCGCACCGGGTGAGTGTGGGCCGTCCGACCCGGAGTTGCCCTTGTTCCCGCCGCAGGCCATCCGTAGTGTCCCGCGCCGTCGACCCAGGCACCGGGCAGCGAGGACCTGCATGGACGCGCGGCGCATTCTCCCGACGATCGCGATGCTCACGGCCGCCGGCACCATCGGCTGCGCGCACCATCGCCAAAACCAGTACGCCTACGCGCCGCCGCTGGCGCCGGCGGTGTACCCGCAGCCACCGGTTCCCGACGCGCTGCAGCAGCCTGCGGTCTCGATGCCGGTGATGCCCGCGCCGGCCCCGGTGTACGCTCCGGCAGGCGCCGCACCCGTCGCGATGCCGGCCGTCGTCCCCACCGCTGCAACCGTGCCGTGCGATCCGTGCCAGCAGGGCATGGTGATGCCGGCCGGCGGCCAGATGGTCCATGCCGACGGGCAGACTCCGCCATGCCCGCAGTAAGGCCCGATCGGCCGGGAGCGGCCGCACGACCGGTCCTCCTCCGGTTCGACTCCTTCCGCCCGCCCGCCACGGAGCGAACGACGCCCGTGCTCGACAAACCTGGTGAGCTTCCCTCGCACCTGCGGCGTCGCGTGGCGATCGACCGCGTCGGCCCCGAGGTGGACGGTGGCCGGTTCGCGGTCAAGCGACTCGTGGGCGAACGCGTGCTGGTGCAGGCGGACATCGTGTGCGACGGCCATGACGAGCTCGACTGCCGGCTGCACGTGCGGCACGGCGAGACGGGCCAGTGGACGGTCGAGCCGCTGACGTGTGTCGGCAACGACCTGTGGGAGGCCTCGTTCACCGTCGATCGCATCGGGCTCTGGCAGTACGTCGTGACGGCGCGCGTCGACACGTTCGCCACGTGGCTGCGGGATCTCGGCCGGCGCCACGAAGCCGGCGAGGATCTCACGCTCGAGCTCGCCGTCGGTGCGGAACTCGTCCACGCCGCCGCACACCGTGCGCCCGCCGCGGCTGCCGACGAGATGGCGAAGCATGCCCTGCGGCTCCGCGGTCCCGATGGCGCGCAGGCCGCGCGCGACGCGCGGCTCGGCGAGCTCATGACCACCTACGCCGACCATCGCGACGAGGCGCGGCTCGAGCCGCCCCGCCCGATCTGGGTCGATCGGAGCCGTGCGGGGCAGGGGGCCTGGTACGAGGCGTTTCCCCGGTCATGGGGACCGGCGGGAGAGCACGGCACGCTCGCCGACCTCGCGGATCGGCTCGACTATGTCCGCGGCATGGGCTTCGACGTCCTCTACCTCGCCCCGATCCATCCGATCGGCACCACCTGTCGCAAGGGACGGAACAACGCGGTCGTCGCCGAAACGGACGACGTCGGCAGCCCGTGGGCGATCGGGTCATCCGCGGGCGGTCACACCGCGATCCATCCGCACCTCGGCACGCTCGCGGACTTCGAACGGCTGCGGCGGCGCGCCGAATCGCTCGGCATGGAGCTCGCCCTCGATCTTGCGATCCAGTGCTCGCCCGACCACCCGTGGGTGCGCGAGCACCCGGAGTGGTTCCGGCATCGGCCCGATGGCACCATCCGCCATGCGGAGAATCCTCCGCACGCGTACCAGGACATCGTGCCGCTCGACTTCCAGTGCGCCCAGTGGCGGCAGCTCTGGGAGGCGCTCGGCGGGGTCGTGCGGTTCTGGGTCGACCAGGGCGTGCGGATCTTCCGTGTGGACAATCCCCACACCAAGCCGTTCGCATTCTGGGAATGGCTGATCGCCGACATCCATCGCACGCATCCGGGCGTGATCTTCCTCGCGGAGGCGTTCACGCGCCCGAAGACGATGTATCGCCTCGCGAAGCTCGGCTTCACGCAGTCCTACACCTACTTCACGTGGCGCACCGGCAAGCGCGAGCTCGCCGACTACATCCTCGAGGTCACCGCGCCGCCGGTCGCCGACTTCTACAGGCCCAACTTCTGGCCGAACACGCCCGACATCCTCCACGAGAGCCTGCAGCGGGGCGGCAGGCCGATGTTCATGGTGCGTGCGGCGCTCGCGGCGCTGACCGTGGGCAACTGGGGCATCTACGGCCCGGCGTTCGAGCTCCTCGAGGCGACGCCCCGGGTGCGGGGCGGCGAGGACTACCTCGACTCCGAGACGTACGAGATCAAGGACTGGAACTTCGACGCGCCCACCAGCCTCGCCCCGTTCATCACACGGCTCAACGAGATGCGGCGGACCGAGGCGGCCCTGTCGCGCATCCGTCCTCCGGTGATCCAGTCGATCGACGACCCCCACATGCTCGCCTGGAGCCGGTACGACGCCGCCAGCGGGAGCCGCGTGCTCGCGGTGGTGAGCCTCGAGCCTGCGACGACGCGCACCGGACTGGTGGAACTCTCCCTCGACGCGCTCGGCCTCACGGGAATCGAGGCGGTGGTCGCCCACGACCTGCTTGACGGTACGACGCACGCCTGGGACCTGGCCGCGCTGTCGATCGAGTGCACGCCGCAGGCGCCGGTGCGGGTGTTTCGGATCGTGCCACTCGCGCCGGAGCCGACCGCCCGGCACGCACCGGCCGACTAACGCCCCGCTGCGGGGCGACGGGAGCAGCCCACCGATGACCGCCGACGGCAATCTCGCGCACGCGATCGCCGAGTGGCTGCCGACGGCTCGCTGGAGCACCGTGCAGCCTGGACGGATGGACCGCATCACGGTGCCCGTCGCGGCCCCCATCGCGCAAGGCGTGCGTCTGGCGCTCGTCGACATGACGGCCGCCGCACGGACCGACCGCTACGTCGTCCCGGTCGACGACGCGGGGGAGGACGCGGCAGCCCTGCCGGCCCTCGCCCGTTGGGTCGTCGCAACGGCGCTCGGCGGCTCGACGACGCCCGCCGACGGCCACGCGTTCGTGGGCCACAGCACCTCCGCTCCGACGGCGACGGAGTCCGACACCTGCCACGTCACCCTGCTCGGCACGGATGCCTCGAACACGTCGCTGCTCGTCGCGATCGGTGCGCGCACGTTCGTGGTCAAGATCCTGCGTCGCTGCCGTGCGGGTGTGCAGCCCACGGTCGAAATCGGGGCCTTCTTCCAGCGCGATGCTCCGTGGAACGGCACGCCTGCGCTTCTCGGCTGGGTCGAGCACGTGCCGCCCGGGGCGGCGACGTCCGCGGTCATCGCCACCGTCCACGAGCACATCCCCGGCTGCACGACCGCATGGGATCGCCTCCTCGCGCTCGTCGGCGAGGGGGCTCTCGTCGCGGAACACGGGACACGAACACACAGGCGTTTGCTCGATCTCGTGGACGCGATCGGAAGCGTGACCGGCACGATGCACCGCGCGCTCGCCTCCCGCCCCGACCTCCCGCCCTTCGCGCCAGAGCGGCCGTCGGCGGCCACCTGCCGTGCCGTCCGCGACGAGCTCGTCGCCCATGCCCACGGCGTGCTCGGTCGTGTCCGGGAGGAAGCCCCGCACCTGCCGCCGGACCTCGCCGCCCGGCTGCAGGCGGTTGCCGACAGAGGCCCCGTGCTCGAACGACGCATCCTCGCCGACACGTCCGACCTCGACGCGTGGGCGTTCATCCGGGTGCATGGTGACTACCACCTCGGACAGCTGCTCGTCGCGGACGAAGGCGAAACCTGGCGGGTGATGGTGATTGACTTCGAGGGCGAACCGGGTCGAACGCTCGAGGCGCGACGCGCGAAGGTGCCGGCGGCCAAAGACGTCGCGGGGATGTGCCGGTCGTTCGACTACCTGCTCCGCTGCGCCGAGCTGGCCGGCGGGCCGGCCCATGACGCCGCCGACCTCCGGCTGCGCGAGGATCGCTTCCTCGGGGCCCATGCGACGGTCGCCCGCGACACGGCCTGGTGGCCGCCGCATGCCGCGCGGCTGCTCGAGGCATACCGGATCGACAAGGCCGTCTACGAGCTCGACTACGAGATCGGTCACCGGCCAACGTGGGTCACCGTCCCGCTGGCCGCGGTCGAGGCGACGTGTTCCGAGGGCTGACGGGCAGGGAGGCCGCACGCTGCCGTGTCCATGCCTTGGCCCTGACCGGCCCGACCGAGACTCCAAGCCGGGAGACCCCCGTTGCCGGCGGGCTCAGCCTCCGATGCGGCGCCGCGTCGCCTGCGGCATCGCCGCACCCTCGTAGCGCGCCGCGATGCGCCGCGCGGTCTCGACGAGCCGCTCGCGCACGTCGCGGGGCTCGAGCACCTCGACGTGCTCACCGAGCGCGAGCAGCTGCGGAATCATCTCCTCGTCCCAGGCCCTCGCGATGTCGAGCACGACGGCGCCGTCGGCGAGCGTGCGGACCGTCTGCCGCGGATGGAACGGCTTCTCGCAGGCCCACTTCGCGCGCGCCGGATCGACCCGCACGCGGTAGGCCCGTGGCTCGGTCTGGTCACGATAGAGCGTGATCGAATCAGCCAGCAGCGACTCGATCGGCTCCGTCCGTCGTGTGAACGTGCGGGAGGTCACCGTCACGGCACGGACGCGATCGAGCTTGTAGAACCGGATGCCGTCGGCGCTGCGGCCACGACGCCGATCGCCAGGCGACGGGACACGGCAGGCGGCGATGTAGATCGATCCGTCGTAGACGACGAGCGCCTCCGGCCGGATCACCGATTTCCGGGGGCCGGCATCGGCGAGGCTCGTGTAGCGGATCTCGATCTCCTGCGCGTTCCGGATCGCGTCGTGGAGGGCATTGAGCATCCGCGAGCGGTACTTCCCGCCGGTCGGCTTCGGATGCACGACGAGGCCGTCCCGATGGGCCTCGACGTAGGCGAGCAGCTCGGGCGTCACGATCTGCTCGAGTTTTGCGAACAGCTGCGCCAGCCCACGCCAGTACACCGTGCCCGCCAGCGGCGCCAGAAAGTCCCTCGCCACGGCGAGCGACAGGAGCTCCGTGAGCGCGACCGTCGGGGCCGCAAGTTCGGCCGCACCGCGACCTGCCTGGATCGACCAGGCGAGGCATTCCCCGCCGCGGGCCGACCGCTTCCGCGACTCCGTCACGGCGTAGCCGAAGCGGCTGAGAAACGCGATGTCCCGGCGGAGGTTCTTGTCGGACATCTCGTCGATCACGCCGCGCGACTGGAGCCGTTCCTTCAGTTCGGCCGTCGAGAGGGGGTGCCGGGCGCCGAAGAGGATGTCGATGAGATGGAACACCCGCAGGAGCTGTTCATGCCGGTTCAGCGAGTCCATGGCACGTCTCCGGTGAGGTTCGAGGCGGGTCAGAGGATACCTCCGCCGCGGGACGAACCCGCCACCCCGAAAAAAATCCGAGGGCGGGCTGGCCGGTGGGACCAACCTTGTCCGCTTTCCTCAATAGAGTCTGCACCGCGACGCCTCCGAGGAACCATCCAGCCATGCTCGATTCGCCCGAACCACCCGCCGTGACGGCCATCGTGGCCCGGCTCGTCCGTGAGACCCCGCTCACCGACGGTGCGGCGGAGTGCCGAGCCCGGGTGCACGTCTACCGGCCGCTGGTCGTCGGTGCGGCGATCCTCCGGGACCCGATCGACCGGGGCGACCCCTGGCGGGTCACGCTCGACGCGGGTCCGGCGGTCCGACCCCGGGCGCCGGCATCGCGGGCGGCCCTGCACGCGCAGGTCTGTGCGCTCCGCATGGCCGGGGTCGCATGCCGCGTGGCGGCGGCGCTCGTGGCACCGGAGGACATGGTCTCGGCCCCCCCGGCGATGGACCATGAGCAGGTGATCCGCAGGACCGGCCGCTGCCGCTCGGAGTTTTACGGCTGGTCGCTGCTCTACCACGTGCCCGGCATGCCGCGAATCGGGTTCATCGAGCCGCATCGCACGTTTCGTCACCTGCCGTCGTTCTTCGACTCTCCCCTGGAGGTGCTCGACCGCTCGGAGTTCCTCGCCCGGCGCGGTGTGCGGTCGCGGCCCCTCGTGTTGCTCACCCAGCCCGAGGACTTCGACAAGGCTGAGGATGGCACGCTCGTCAATCGCTATGTGCCGCACGGCACGCTCCGACGCCCCAGCCGACTCGGTTGGCTGCCCTGATGCCGGGCCCCCGCCGGGGCGGACGTCTCGGGGCTTGAAGGCATGCTCATCCCGACCGGATCATGCTCCGGAAACCGACGCCGCACGCGCGGAGTCGATCCGGCCGTGGCACGAACGGGAGACGAGCATGGGGTGGTGGAACGTCCGGACCGGCATCGTCCTCGCATGCCTCATCACCGGCGGGCGGCCCACAGCCTGCGGGGCCGATGGGTCGACCGCGCCGCGTGCGGACGTGATCGGTCGGGAGAACGCACTGCCCGGCTCCACGGACTGGCAGCTGACCCGGGTCC
>JBJTBO010000005.1:0-8064 GCA_046091445.1 Planctomycetaceae bacterium
CGGCTCGTCCTGAAACCGCCAGCCCCGGAAGGCGTCGCCCGTATGGTCCTCGAAGTCGCCCGGGACCACCGCGAGACGCTCGTCCCGCACCGGGACGCCCCGACCGCCCCGCACCTCGAAACGCACGTCGCGCGCCGGCACACCCTCGGCGAGGTCGGCATCGTGCATGAGGATCGCCGAGCTGGAGCCGAACGGGGCCACCGCGGGGATGCGCTCGAGGTCCAGCGCATCGGCGAGCGCCCGCAGCCGCGCGAGGTTGCGGAAGTAGCGGTCGATCACACGGTCGAGCACGCCGAGCTTGAAGTCGGCGAGCACGACCGCCGTGTATCCGGCGGCCCGGGCCCGGCGCAGGATCGCCTCCGCGTCGGCCACCTGCGCATCCACCTGCAGGTTCTTGCGGAGGTAGACCCACCGGTGGGTGAGCGGTTCGGCCGCCGATGCCGAGGAGGCGACGAGGCAGATGACGAGCAGGATCGACCGCATCATGGACTCGTGGCGGTGTCGGCGAGGCGTGCATGGAGCGCGACGAGCCGGCGGTGCCGGTCGTAGAGACGGTCGAGCGTCGCGGCAGCCGCCGGCCGCGGCGTGAATCGCAGCGGCGTGCCGGTGGCGTGCCGGGCGAGGAAGGCGGGCCAGTCGCCGGCCGCGCCGGCCACCGTGCGATCGCGGTAGGCGGCCAGGAGCGCCGCGCCGAACGCCGTGCCCTCGGCGGCACCGTCCGGGATCACGACCGGGGCGCGGAACACGTCGGCGATGCACTGGCCGAGCGCCGGCGTCTTCACGAGTCCACCGGAGAGCACGATCTCCGTGCGCGGGACCCCCTGCGCGTCGAGCGGCTCGCTGCCGAGCCGCAGGTTGAAGATCGTCGCCAGCAGCATCGCCTTCGCCGCGTTGCCCGGGGTGGCGTTCGTGGCATCGAGGCCGACGAGGCAGGCGGATCCTCCCCGGGACACCCCGAGGCCGGGCTCGTCGTCCAGGACCGGCAGCGCCGCGAGCCCGCCGCAGTCGTCGGCTGCCGCGAGCACGAGCGGCATCACGGTGGCGAAGGCGTCGCTCCCGGCCGGCATCGCGCCGGCGAACATGCCGACGATCGCATTGAGCGCGGTCGTGCCGTTGCGAAGCCAGACCATGTTGATGGGCCGGCCATCCGGCGCGCAGAAGTGGTCGATCGAACGGCTGACGCCGTCGAAGGGACGGTCGCCGATCGCATTCGCGCAGACGCTCGTGCCGAAGCTCATGCCGACCATCCCCGGCTTCGCGATCAGCGAGCCGGTGAGCGCCGCCGGCTGGTCGCCCTCGGCCGGGGCCACGGGCACGCCCTGGGGCAGGCCGAGGAGTGCCGCACCGTGGGCGTCGAGCACGCCCCCATCCTCACCCGCCCGGCGCACGTCGGGCAGCAGGTCGGCGAGGGGACGTGCGACGCGACCCCGATCCGACGCGGCGAGCGCGGCGAAGTCGGCCAGCCGCCGCGTGTCGTAGCGCAGCGTCGCCTGGTCGATCGGGAACATCCCGGCCGCGTCGCCGATGCCGAGCGTCCAGCCGCCGGTGAGCCGACGTGCGATCCAGCCCGCGGGCGTGGTGAGGTGCACCGCGCGGGCCGCCAGGTCGGGGCGGTGTCGCAGCGTCCACAGCCAGCGTGCCGCCGTGAGCCGCTTCGGGCACTTCACTCCGAGCCGCTCGGTGAGTTCGTGTCCCTCCGCCTCGTTGCGGCCGTCGCACCAGAGGCGGGCCGGGGCGAGGGGTGTGCCGTCGGCGTCGGTCAGCACCTCGCCGTGCATCTGCCCCGAGATGCCGATGGCCCGCACCTCCGGCTCCATGCCGCCGACGGCGAGCGTGCGTCGCACGGCCGCCACGGCCGTCGCGAGCGCCCGCTCCCAGTCCTCCGGCCGCTGCTCGAAGCACTCGGCCCCGGGCTGCTCCACCATCGCATAGCCGCCCTCACCATGCGCGAGGATGCGCAGATCACGGTCGACGAAGATGGCCGAGAGCCCCTGCGTGCCGACATCGATGCCGAGATAACCCTCGAGCTTCATCATCCCTCCTCCGCCCGCGTGCGTCGCCCGACGGCATCATGCCGGTGGGGCCGCGTCGATGCGACTGCCGCGTCCGACCTTCGCGGGTGCCTGATCCTACCCTCCGCCACGGCGGGCACGCCGAGGCGATCCTCGTCCCGGCGCCCGTGGCGATCTATCTTCGAGGCATGCTCGACGCGCTCGTCCCCGTGCTCACCATGCCGCGTCGCTACCCCCGCGGATGGCTCTGGTCCGACCTCTCGGCCGGCGTCGTCCTCGCCGCGTTCCTCGTGCCGACGGGCATGGGCTATGCGGCCGCCTCCGGCCTGCCGGTGGAGTACGGCCTCTATGCGAGTGTCGCCGCGCTCACCGCCTACTTCCTCGTCGGACCGAGCGAGCTGCTCGTCGTGGCGCCCGACTCGGCACTCGCGCCGCTCGTGGCGGCCGCGCTCGCCGCGGCTCCCGCCGACGCGGCGCACGGGCGAGCCGCGGTGCTCGCCCTCCTCGCCGGAGCGATGTGCATCCTTGCGGCCGTCCTCCGGCTCGGCGTGCTCACCGATCTCATCTCGAAGCCCGTGCGGATCGGCTCCCTCAACGGCATCGCGCTGGCCGTCCTCGTGGGCCAGGTGCCCGACATCACAGGCATGGCCGAGCAGGTCGCGTCGAAGGCCGGCGATTCCGTGGCCGCCGATCTGGCATTCAGCGGCGATCGGTTCGCGGCGGGGGACGTGTCTCGTACCTCCCTCGCGATCGGTGTCGGTTGTGTGGCCGTGATTCTCGGACTGCGGCGGCTGAGTCCCCGGGCGCCCGGCGTGCTGGTGGCCGTCGTCGGGGCTGGGATGGTGGTGGCATGGATGCGCGCGCGGGATCGAGCCACCCGCGCTGGTGCCCGCCGCACCCGCCGGGCTCCCCCGACTCGTGGTGCCGCTCGTCGACTGGCGCGGCATCGTGGACCTCCTCCCCGCGGCCGGGGCGATCGCGCTGGTGGCCGCGGCCGACACGAGTGTCCTGTCACGCGCGTTTCCCGGGCCCCGCGGCGTGGCATCGCCCCCCAATCGCGAACTGGCCGCGCTGGGGATCGTCAACGTCGCGGCGGGACTCCGGCAGGGGTTTCCGGTGAGTTCGAGCTCGACGCGCACGCCCGTGCTGGCGGCCGCCGGGGCGAAGTCGCGCCTGGCGGGCCTCATCGCGGCCGCCTGCGTCGCGGTCATGATCGCGTTCGCTCCCGGCCTGACGGGCTCGATCCCCAGGGCGGCGCTCGCGGCGGTCGTGATCGCGGCCTGCGCGTCGTTGCTCGACGTCACGGGCCTCGTCCGTCTCGCGCGCGTCCGTCCCGACGAGTGCGTCGTCGCGACGATCTGCCTGCTCGGCGTCGTGGTGCTCGGCGTGCTGCCCGGCATCCTGCTGGCGGTCGCGGTGTCGCTCGCGCAGTTCGTCTGGCGCAACTGGCAGCCGTACGACGCCGTCCACGGCCGTGTCACGGGCGTGAAGGGCTACCACGACGTCGCCCGGCATTCCGACGCGAGGCTGATTCCCGGGCTCGTGCTGTTTCGGTGGGACGCGCCGCTCTTCTTCGCCAACGCCGGCATCTTCCGTCGCCGGCTGCTCGAAGCGTTGGACCGGGCCGAGGACTGGACCGACTGAGGGCTCCGGCGGTGACCCGCGCGGGGCACCGGGCTCGACCGGGCGATCAGCCGGCCGCCGGCCGTTCACGCATCCCAGCGGAGGCTCGGCGCGGCACCGTGGCCGCGGGTCCCACAGAATGCGACGTCGATGCCGAGCGCCCGGGCCGTCGCGGCCTTCGCCAGCGCGCAGCGGTCGGCGGCCGCGGCGTCCTTCGCGTAGGCCACCTGGATGTGGTTGGCCTTGTGACGCGCCATCATCTGGTCGCGCGAGATGCCATACGTCACCGCGTGCATGATCGGCCACTGCGGCGTGGTGGCATCGAGGCGGCGCCGGGTTTCGGCTGCGGGCAGCGCCACGACCTGCGCGCGGCCGATATCCATCCGGAGACGCTCGTCCCCCCCGTCGCCGTCGACCCAGATGCGGCTCCAGACGATCTCGCCCGGCCGGCTCACGCCCGCCAGCGTGCTGCCTCCGAGCCGGAAGTACATGGGCGGCTGCCGGAAGCCCTCGGCCCCACGCCAGCCGCCGACGAAGTGGGAGGGGGGCGCGCCGCCGGAAATCTCGAAGACCCAGACCCACTGGTCGGTGGTGCCCGACTGATCCCAGTCTCCCCAGCGGATGTCGTGCAGGGTGTTCTCGGTGGGCTCGCCGAGTTCCTCGTGCACGCGCTGCGTGATCAGGCCGTCGAGGCCCGCGCATTCGTCGACTTCGTTGAAGTGCACGAGTGGGCGGCCCTTGAAGAGCACGCGGCGGGCCCCGGCGGCGGTGACGGGAGGGCGCCTCGCGTCGTTGAGCATGCCCTCGACGAGGTCGCTCGCCGGCAGCAGGTCCTTGAGCCCCTGCTGGTACTGGATGCCGACGCAGTCGCAGCCGAAGCGGTCGGCGATGCGCAGTGTCGCGACATACATCCGGCACTGCAGGAGCACCTGCTGCCGTGTCAGGTCGCGGGCCTCGTCGCGGCCGAAGTGGAACCGCATGCCCGCCTTCTCGAGCCAGCGAAAGACCGTTCGCGCCTCGCTCTCGGAGACCTGCATGGTCTCGTGGTAGAGCGCGCTTTGGCTGAGTCGCTCCTTGAAGACGCCCGTCGGGTGGAGGAGGCGGTCGGGAATGATCGCGTTGAACATCCCCATGCAGCCCTCGTCGAACACGCCCATGAGCGCCTTGCGACGGCGCAGGTCGGCGGCGAGTTCCACGCCCACCTGCTCGAGCGGCTTCGGGATGCGCACCGCGGCGATCGGCACGACGTGACTCGTGTCGTGACGCACCGCCCCGTCCGCGAACCACGCCCGCAGGTGGCGGTCGAACGTGGGGCTGCCGAAGTCGTCCGCCCAGAGCGTGGCGTAGGGGACGCCCGCCTTCGTGAGCGATCCGTTGAGGTTGAGCATCCCCACGAGGCCCGGCCACTGTCCCGACCAGTTGGCGACGGTGAGGATCGGGCCGGAGTGGGTCGTGAGCCCGGGCAGCACGTGGTTGGAGTACTGCCAGACCGCTTCCGCGACGACGAGCGGCGCGGTCGGGTCGATCGTCTCGAAGACGCTCAGGCCCTCCCGGGCGCTCGCGATGAACCCATGGCCGCGCGACCGGCTGGCGGCATGTCCTCGCACCAACGACCATCCCGCACGCCCGAAGGCCGCAGTCAGGTCGGCCTCCATCGCCTTTTGGGCCGGCCAGCAGACCCGATTCGCTTCCTCGCGAAGATCGCCACTGGCGATCAGGACGGCGGTATGGCGGCGCTGGCCGGTGGACGCGGCACGGGGGCGCGGGGACGAAAGGGAAGCGGCCATCGGGTGCAGCACCCTGTCACGGGGAAGCCGGGGTGCCGGTACTCGTGGAATCACCCCGACGGACACCACTATACTCCGCGGGTGAAACGTCATCCGGAGCAGAGGCTCGTCGGGGGCGTTCGTCACGGGCCGATGATTCGCGCCACATCCTTCTGGGAGTTCGCACCATGTCATGCATGTCGAGCATGAAGACCCGACGTCCCCGTGTGCGGTTGCCTCTCGCGACGCAGGGTGGCTCGCTGACGGGCGCCGTGATCGTGGCCCTTGCGGTGGCTCTCTGCAGCGCGACCCGCCCGATACGGGCGGCTGAAGCGCCGGCTGCGGCAGACAAGGCCGCGGCAGACAAGGCTGCGGCAGACAAGGCTGCGGCAGATAAGGCTGCGGCAGAGAAGGCTGCGGCAGATAAGGCTGCGGCAGATAAGGCTGCGGCAGATAAGGCTGCGGCGGATAAGGCTGCGGCGGAGAAAAAGGCTGCGGCCGAAAAAGCGGCTGCGGAGAAGGCTGCCGCGGACAAGAAAGCCGCTGAATCGAAGGAGGCCGCTGCGGCGTCGATCGCCGAATCGAAGCGGTGGGTCATCGCATCCGACTTCACCCGGGACGGATCGCTCCTCCTCACGGCCGGCGGTGAGAGCCTGCTCTACCGACCGGGAGACGTGGTCGTCTGGAAGGCGGCCGACGGAGCTCGGGTGGGTGAACTCGCGGGTCACCCGACGGCGGTGTGGGCCGTGAAGGTCTCGGCAGATGGGAAGCTCGCGGCGACGGCCGGCTACGACGGCCTCGTGAAGCTCTGGGATCTTGCGGGCCGCGTTCTCAAGCACGACCTCAAGAAGCACAAGGGCTGGGTGCGGTCGCTCGACTTCTCTCCCGATGGCACGCGGCTGGCGACCGCGGGCGAGGATGGCACGGTGGTCCTGTGGGACACGGCGAACGGCGCGGAGGTCGCGGCGGTGGCCGCGCACGGTGCAGCGGCCACGTGCGTGGCCTTCTCGCGTGACGGGGCGACGCTGGCCACGGGCGGTGGCGACAAACTGGTGAAGCTGTGGGAGGCGGCCACCGGCAAGGAGAAGGGAAAGCTCGAGGGGCATGGCGACGCGCTGTGGGCCGTCGCCTATTCGCCGGATGGCTCGCGGCTCGCCTCGGCCGGCGCGGATCGGACGATCCGACTCTGGACGACGTCCGACTCGAAGGAATACGCGACGCTCGCGGGCCACAAGGATTGGGTCACGAGCCTCTCGTTCTCACCCGACGGCACGCGGCTGGCGAGTGGCGGCATCGACGGCGCGGTGAAGCTGTGGGACGTCGCGGCAAAGGGGGAGCAGGAAGGGCCGGAAAAGTTCCCATCGAGCGTGTGGACGGTGAACTTCACGACCGACGGAGCGAAGATCTTCGTGGGCACCCATGCCGGTGGAAAGGTGATCGCCACGCCGGTCGCCAAGCTGCTCCCGCCGCCTCCACCCCCCCCGGCACCTCCTCCGGCTCCACCGCAGCCCAAGGTGGCGGCCCTGGTCCCGTCCAAGTTCACGAGCGCTGCTGGCGCCACGGGTGCGATCGCGCAGGACGGCGTCGTGCTCGTGACGGGCAATCTCGCGAAGGACACCTACACGCTCGAGGCGAAGGTGCCCGAAGGGGGTAAGCCTGTGGCCGTGCGCCTGGAACTCCTCGCGGACGACTCGCTGCCGCAGAAGGGGCCCGGGCGAGCCGGTAACGGCAATCTCGTGCTGAGCACGTTCAAGGTGATGACGGGTCCGCCCGGAGGCACCGAGGCGCCCACGGCCGTGGTCTTCACGGAAGCCAAGGCGGACTTCGAACAGGACAGTTACGGGGTCGCCGGCGCGCTCGACGACAAGCCTGAAACGGGCTGGGCTCTCGGCGGCGGCATTGGCAAGGATCACATGGCGCGGTTCGTGGTGAAGCCCGACCAGAGCCTGCCGGCGGGGGCTCCGCTGGTCATCGTCCTCGACCAGCAGCACGCCGACGGCATGCATGCGATCGGCAAGTTCCGGGTGTCGCTCGAGCAGGAGGCCGCTCCACCGGCCGCCCCGCCGCCGGCGGCCAAGCCCGAGGAGAAGAAGCCAGAGGAGAAGAAGCCCGAGGAGAAGAAGTAAGTCAGGCGCCGCCTCGTGGGCGACGGATCGCTGACCGGGAGGAATGGCTCGGGGTCCTGTCCGGGTCTCCAGCAGAAAACGAAAAGGGAGAGACACATGTCGATCAGCGGGTGGAAGTGGGCCGCCGCGTGGGCCTCGGCCGGTGCTGCGATTGCGGGGCTCGTGGTCGGTGCGTGGCTCGGGTCGCTGCAGTCCGTGCCGCACGTCCAGGCGGTGTCGAGCCTCGCCGACGAGTCGTTCGCCGCCTGCACGGCGCACGTCGAGGGTGGCGTCGAGGGCTTCTTCATCCTCGACTTCGAAACCGGCGACCTCTCCGGCGGCGTCATCAACCCCGCCACCTCGAAGTTTGTCCGCTCCTACCGCCACAACGTGCTCAAGGATCTCGGCTTCAAGGCGGGGCGCGTGAAGAAGCCCAAGTTTCTCATGCTCTCCGGCGGCATGTCGTACGCGGGGCCGGCGGCCAATACGCTCGGGGCGTCCGTGCTCTACGTCACCGACGTGTCGACCGGCGTGACGGTGGCCTACGGCATTCCATGG
>JBJTBO010000006.1:0-26947 GCA_046091445.1 Planctomycetaceae bacterium
CCACGCGCACGTGGCGCCGAGCCGGCCGTCAGGCGAGACCCGCACGCCGTCGCGGTCGCTCGCAGGGCCCGTGCAGGTGACGGCCGGCACCGTCGCCGCGGCGTCGTCGAGATCCCAGACATGCGCGACTCGATCGCGGCCCGCCGTGGCGAGGCGCGTGCCGTCGGGCGAGAAGACGAGCGACCGCACGGCCGCGCCGTGGCCGGCCAGGATCCGCGGCGGCGTGCGGCCGCCCGTCCGCAGGATGTCGTCCATCGTCCAGAGCCGCACGCGGCCGTCGTCGCCACCGGCCGCGACGAGCCGGCCGTCGGGACTGACAGCGAGCGATCGCAGCGCGCAGCCCGTGTCGGCGACCGCGATCGCGTGGTCGAGCTCGGCGGCGAGGATGCGCAGCTCGAGCGGCCGCTGGGCCGTTGCAAACCGGTCGGGTCGCGGCGTGCTGGGTGCGAGGAGCGTCGCGGTCTCCTCGAGGAGCGTGCGGCCGGCCCCGAACGACCCCGCCTGCGCGAGATCCGCAATCCGGTAGAGATTCGCGACGTCGAGGCGTCGCCTCGCCACCGCCGTCTCCACGTCGGCTCGCTCGCGCTCGGCGACGGCCCGCGTCCGTTCCCGCTCGGCCTCTTCCCGGGCGCGCTCGGCGCGGATCGCGAACACCGAGATCCCGACCACGGCTGACACGAGCGCCACGAGCATCCCGGCCAGCGCGGCGGTGGCCGCGCGATGCCGCCGTGCGAGCTTGACGAGCGAGCCGACAAGTCCGGAAGGACGGGCGACGATCGACTCACCCGCGAGGAACCGGCCGATGTCGGCGGCGAGTTCCCCCGCGCTTCCGTACCGGCGTTCCCGGTCCTTCTCGAGGCAGGTCTGAACGATGGCGTCGAGCTCGCCTCCTGCCCCCCGCGTCGCCGGGGGCAGGGGAGGCGGCGCCGCCTCGCGCACGATCGTGAGCGCCTGCAGGAAGGGCGTCGAGCGCAGGTCGTGGGGAGGCCGCCCCGCCAGCAGTTCGTAGAGCACCACCCCGAGGGCGTAGACGTCGGAGCGCACGTCGAGCGTCGCCGGATCGGCGGCGAACTGTTCCGGACTCATGTACTGGAGCGTGCCGACGAACCGCCCCACGTCGCGCTCCTGCGTGGCGAGCGCGACGTCGACTCCCGTCGTGCACGCCACGCCGAAGTCGATCACCTTCACGCGTCCCTCGTCGTCCACGAGGATGTTGCCGGGCTTGAGGTCGCGGTGGATGACGCCGATGCGGTGCCCGTGCGCGACCGCGTCGCAGGCATCGCGGAAGAGCTCGAGCCGCCGCCGCGTGTCGAGCCGCCTCGCGGAGGCGTGTCGCGTGATCGCGCTGGCCCCGGGAATCAGCTCCATGATGAAGTAGGGCAGCTCGCGGTCGCCGAGGCGATGCGTGCCGGCGGCATGCATCGTCGCGATGCCGGGGTGCCGCAGGCGGGCGAGCACCTCCACCTCGAACTCGAAGCGCCGCAGGAGCGAGGGGGCCACGAGGCCGGGCCGCATGAGCTTCACGGCGACCGGTCGCGACGGGCGCCGCTGCGTCCCCTCGTAGACGCGTCCCATGCCCCCCGAGCCGATGAGCCGCTCGAGGCGCACGCCGCCGAGTTCGACGCCGACGAGCGGATCGATCGCCGCGGCGTCCACTCCGCCGGGAGCGCGCAGAAACCCGTCGGCGAACGCCTCCCAGGAGTCGGAGCGAGGCGGGATCGTCGTGTCGGTGCGGGGTGCGGGCGTCGACACCGCGATCGGCGCGGGCTCGCCCGCGTCCGCGGCCGGCCCTTCCGCAGCGACCTCGTGGCGGCGCGACGCACCCATGTCCGGATCGTACACGACCCGCCGGGGAGGCTCTCCCGCGCGGTCGCGCGTCACTCAAAACGGTGCGACGATCTGCCCATCAGCTCGGTTGCCGAGCCGCCGCCAGATGGTGGTCACATCCACGGAGTCGCCGACGAATCGGGTCGCCCCATCAGTCATCAAGATATTGACACCGCCCACATGCTTCGAGCGGGCCCCCAGGGCGAATCCGCCTCCAGTGTTGAGGTTGCATTCGGTGACGTCCGCGTTGGGTCCAAAGAACGTGTTGTAGGCGTAGTCCCGCACGGTCGTGGCGTCGAGCCAACTCCTGCCCCGCACACTGGGATTTGAGACCCCCCCCGCGGCACACGCCCCTCCGGACGAGTTGGCGGCTTCATTGAAAGGATGGCCAACAACGATCTCGGCGACGCACATCGTGTTCGATGTGCCGTCCGGCACGTCGCGCAATCCCAGCTTGCTGTTGTTGTCCATCACGTTGCGGTACGTGCGATGCGACTCGGAATCGCCCAGGCACACCGCATAGTTTGTGGGTTCGTTGGCCGTGTCCCGGGAGAATCGTGCGGGATCGGACGGGCATCGGAAATTGGATATGCGGATGCGTCGGGCGACTCGGTTGTAATTCGTCGCGTCCGACCCACCCATGCCCGGCTCGATCTCGAAGTCCAGCCTCTCGAAGACATCCGTCTGCTCCATGTAGGCGAGCAGTCGGCCCATCCACGAAATCATGTTCGTGCTCCACTCGTCCACTCCCGTGACGCCGACGCGGCGAACACTCGCAGGAGGGAACTTGTCGCCTCGGTTGTGAAACGAGTGCAGCGCGAGACCGAGTTGCTTGACGTTGTTTGTGCAATTCGATCTGCGTGCGGCCTCTCGCGCGCTCTGGACGGCGGGTAGAAGCAGCCCGATAAGCACGGCGATGATGGCGATCACGACGAGCAATTCGACGAGCGTGAAGCCGCGAGTCCGAATCCGCCGTGTCGCATCGAATCGAAGGCGTGCTGTCATGGTGACGTGTCCCTCCTGTAGGCGCCGAGGCTTGGGCGTTCTCCATCCCAACGACCGCTCTCGTACGCCGCCTGACGATGTTGACCCCCCCTGAAAACAATAGTGCCTTGCCAACGAACTCGCAAGCATCCGGGCATGCGATATGGTTTCGGCCGTCACCCTCTCTGGCGGGCGAAGCATCGCGGATCGCGCGACCCGCAGCCGAGACGCGGGACGCGTCGCTACGGCGGAGCGTCCATGAGGGCGAATGGGGCCAGCGAGTTCATGCCCGCCGTGATGGTCACGGAAAGTTCGCTCGCGACGTTGTAGCGGGGTGGGATGAATTGCTCGACATCCTCGCTCTCGACGCCTTCGTTCACGATCTTCCTGCCGGTCTTGCGGAACGCCAGGATTTCAACGCGTTGCGTGCCGACGCAGGGGCCTGATGCCTTCGGCATCGCGAACGCACCGTCGCGGATGGAGGTCTCTGCCATGGGGCCCTGCGTGTCCCCGGATGGCGTGAACCTGATGACGCCCTCCGCGAGGGGCGATCCCTTGAACGTGACCGTGCCCTCAACGGGTCCCCTCTGCAGCGAGTCGGATCGGCCGCAGCCGACCAGCGAGCCAAGCGTGAGGGCCACCGCGGCAGAAACCAAACGCACGCCTGGGTTGGCGAACCACGAGCGCGTAGTCATTCTCCCCCCGACTGATGTTGACCACGAAACCGCGAGCAGCAGCACGATACCATATCGGCGAATGTTCGCGGCAGAGATGCCCCGCAGGGGAATATGCCCGCGGCGCGATCCCGACACCAGCGGACGCTGCCCGTGTCATCTTCGAGCGACGGCGGTCACGAGGTCGGTGAGAGAGGCTCGGATGGTCGCCGGCCGTGGCTTCGTGCGTCGTTGGTTGCCCTCAGCGTCGTCCTCATCCTGCAACCCGTCGACGGGGACAGCGTCTGGTGGGACGCCGCCCGCGGACGCGCGCTCGTCGCTGGCGCGGTCGCGCCCTCCGCGGCGATTCAGGCCGGGGATCCATGTGGCGAGGCCGACTGGCTGGGAGGCCTGGCCTGGTATCTGCTCGTCAGTGCGGGCGGACCGACCGCGCTGATGCTCGCCCGCGTCGTCGGCGTCGCGTGCGGCCTCGCATCGTGCCTCTGGCTTTGTCGAAAATGTCACGACCAGGTTTCCTGCAGTGCGGCAACGGCGGCTGCGTTGGTCGCCGCATCGCCCGGCTTCGACCCGACGAGCCTGTGGTGGGATGTCATCGGCGGGTACGGGATGATTGCGTGGCACGCTGCCCATGGCGATGCCGGCACGCAGCCGGCACGTGCGACAGCGGTTGCCGGGATGTGGATCGTCCGTCGCCGCGAGATCGGCGCATGTCTCGTGGCCGTCGCTTGGGCGAACCTCGGTCCGCGTAGCCTGCTCGCACTCGCCATGCCCGGTGTCAGCGGGAGCCAGCGTGCGCTCGTCACGGCAGGGCTGTGCCTCACTCCGCGCGGACCGCTCGGGCTTGTCGATTCGGCGTGGACGCTCGTTCCGCCGCTCGAGATCATTTTCCGTGAGGGCGGGGATCCCGTCTTGCTGTCAGCCTACGCGATCAGCGGACCCGCCCCGTGCCTGATCCAGTTCGTCGCGTGGCTCGCGCTTGGGGCGATCGCACTCTTCCGGTGTACCGGCCTGCAGCCGAATGCTCCGCGGATGGTGCCATGGATCATCCTGCTCGGCCTCCTCGTCGCCAATCCTTCATCCCTTCCCGCACTGGTCCCGTTCGCGTGGTGGCTCGCCGTGGGGGGCATGTGGCCGCCGATGCAGGCGCTCGTTCCCACGGGGCTTCGCCGTGCCGGCTTGCCGGGAACCGTGGCCGTTTGCGGCGCGATGTCGCAGCGACGCATCGCGAACGGGCTTGCCACGATCGTGGCTCTCGTTGCGTTGTTTGCGGCGACCGGTCCCTGGTTGGTGGTGCCGTGGCGAGCCGGTTGGGGGCTCTCCGCCCGACTCGAGTACCGACAGATCCTCGAGCCGCTGATGCAGTGCGGCCGGGGTGGCACCGCGTTCGCCTTCGACGAGCGGACGGCCGGGATGATCGCGTGGGCACGACCCGATGGACCTCAACCCTGGCTCGTACCCCACCGGGCGATCATCGCCGGCCAATTCGTCGCGGAGGCGACGCGGGCAGCGGAGGTTCGGGCGGGGTGGGACATGCGTCAGACCGCGATCGACGGCAGTCCCGGAGGCTGGTGGGTCCCTCTGATGTCGCGTGACACACGGCTCATCGTCGTCTCCGATACGGACACGATGGCTATCCGCAGCCTGGAGCCTGGGATCTTCAAGCCACTGGTGATCGACGCACCGGTCGTGCCGTTCGCGCGCGCGGGTGATCCCGCATCGAGTCCCGCGATCCTGCAAGGCGTCGCCGATCGCATCCTTGTGGAAGACGGGGCGTGGTCGTTCGCGCTGCCTCGGCCGACCTGGACGGATTGGTCATTCGACATCTGCGGCCTGTTGACCGGCCGACCTGATCCGCGGCCGCTGCTTCGGCAGGCGGACGTCCTACTCGCGATGCAGTTGCCGCGCGCCGCGCTCAAGATCCTGCTGCCGATGGCGCGGGCCGGTCTGGCCGATTGCACGACTCGATTGATCGATGCCAACGTGCAGATCGCGGAAGGGGAGCGGGTGTCCCTCGGTGCACCCTCCGCATTCCGAGCGGGTGTGCTCGAGCGACTGGGGGCTCGTCCGGTTCCCCAGAGTGAGCTCGCGGGTGCACTGGCACGCATCCATGAGGATATCCGTCGAGGTGCGCTCGATCGTACGATGGTGGCCGTCGATGCCTACCTCACCAGAGGAGCGGTCGACGCACTGCAAACCCTCTCTCACGAGGAACGTACGACCTCCTGGTCGGGAGCGATGCTCGAGTTGGAGGCCGGGAGGCCGATCGCAGCGCGGGAGATTCTGGAACGGTTGTCCACCCACTCCGATCGCTCCCTGGCGGCGGCGGCCAGCGACATGCTCGAGCGCCTGGCCGCGGTGGGGTCGCCATGATGAGGCCACCGTCCCAGTTCATCGCGATTCTCGTACTGATGGTCATGGCCGTCGTCACGGCAGCGTGGCTGGGGATGCGGCCGCCGGTGGTCGCGGTGCCCCGGGTCGCCGTCGGGATCGTGGGTCGGCCCGACGACGATCGCGTGTTCACTGCATCGGACTCGTCGTGCATCGAATGTCATGGTGATGTCGTGGCGGAGCACCGTTCCTCACCGCATGGGCGAACGCTCGCGAGGATCGATGGAGTCGTTGCGGCGACACTGGCGGCTGCGCTTCACGATGACGATACGATCGGGCGGTTCATCGCACGGGATTCCCGTGCATGGCTCGAGCGCAGTCGCGGGGGCGCACCCGTCCCGATCAACTGGCTCTTCGGCTCGGGCATGCATGCGCGCACGCCCGTGACGACCTGGCTCGATCCAGATGGTCGCACCGTCATGCTCGAACATGCCCTGTCGTGGTATCCGCCGGGATTGCTGGACGCGACGCTCGGGACGGACGGCGTCAAGTCCCGCGCCGGCCTGACAGCGTGCGGAAAGCTGATCGATCCGGAAACCACGCGGGCCTGCTTCGGATGCCACGCCAGTCTCGTTCCGGCGAGGGACGGGCGCATCGATGAAGGGGCGGTCGTCGTGGGCGTGGGGTGCGTGCGCTGTCATCCCCGAGGTCACCTGCATGCGACTGCCATGGCGCATGGAAAACCCGATCCATCAGCGGGCGAGTGGGGGCGCCTCTCGCCGCTGGAGTCGATCAGGACGTGTGGCGAGTGCCATCGGCGGGATGATCAACTGCCGTCCGAGGATCTTCGGCCCGACAACAGGTTGATCGTGCGATTCGCACCGGTGGGTCTCTCGCAGTCGGCCTGCTTTACGAGGCAAACGGACATCAGGTTGGACTGCCTGACATGTCACGATCCCCATGAGTCGGCAACGCGGCGAGCTGCCTCGACCGTGGAACGGTGCGTCACGTGCCATGGCGAAAGGTCACGGCAGGGGACGTGCTCATCGGCCCCTTTGACTTCCAACTGCACGACGTGCCACATGCCCTCGGTGGAGATACAGCCTCACCTGACGTTCACAGACCATTGGATTCGCATCCGGCCCGCGACGGAAACTCGCGCGGTTGAGTGATCCGGATCACGCATCGGGCGCACATTGCTGAACCATGCCGGCGAGCAGGGCGTCCACGCACGCGCGGGCGCAGGCGGGATCGTTGACGGCGCAGTCGACCGTGATGCAGGGCACGTCCGGCCGGAGGCCTGCCTCGATCGCCTGGAAGAGCGCGCGGTCGGCCTCCGCGTCGTGGAACGGCCCGCCCGGAACGCTCATGGCGCTCGTCCCGCCCCGGGGGAGGAGCACGGTCACGGGGCCACGCGAGGCATTCACCTTCGCCGCGAGCAGGCTGCCGATCGCCGTGCACTCGGCGGGCGTCGTGCGCATGAGCGTGAACTGCGGGTTGTGCGCGTGGAGCGTGCGGCCCGAGAACCGCTCCGGCACGGTGTTCCGCTCGCCGAAGTTCACCATGTCGAGGCAGCCCGGCGCGATCACGGCCGGCACGCCATGCCGCGCGGCGGCGTCGAGGCGGTCGGGCCCGGCCGACAGCACGCCCCCCACGACCTCGTCGGCAAGTTCCGTCGTCGTGATGTCGAGCACGCCCGCCACGAGGCCGCTCGCGACGAGCGCCTCGAGCGCCCGTCCACCGGTCCCGGTCGCATGGAACACGAGCACCTCGTACCCGGCCGCTTCGAGCAGCGGGATCGCCGCCTCGATGCACCGGGTCGTATTCCCGAACATGCTGGCCACGACGAGCGGGCGGTCGGCATCGACCGCGATCGTCTCCTCGACCATCCCGCAGATGGCCCCGGCGGCCCGCGTGAGGATCGTGCGCGAGATGCGATTGAGGCCCTGGATGTCGACCACCGCGGGCATCATCACGAGGTCGCTCGTGCCGACGTAGTGCGACGTGTTGCCGCTCGCGAGTGTGGAGACGACGAGCTTCGGAAAGCCGATCGGGAGGACGCGCATCGCCGCCGCCGCGATGGCCGTGCCGCCGCCACCGCCGAGCGCGACGACGCCCTGGATGCGTCCCTCGGCGGCGAGGCTGGCGAGCAGCCGCGGGGCCGCGGCCGCCATGCCGGCGACGCATGCGCCGCGGTCGCCCGTTGCGACGAGTGCCGCGAGGTCGAGCCGGCCCGCGGCCGCCACCGTCGCGCGGTCGATGTCGGGCGTGACCACCGGGTCGCCCCCGGTGCCGACGTCGATCAGGAGCGTGGCGTGCCCCCGCGCGCGGATCGTCTCGGCGACGAAGGCGTGCTCGCGTCCCTTCGTGTCGAGCGTGCCGAGGACGGCGATCGTCGCCATGGCGTCACGTCCGTGGCCCGAGCGGCATCTCCATGAAGCGGCGGCCCAGGTCGGGAAGGGACGTCTCGAACGCCATCCGCACGAGGCTCGACGCGCCGACGAAGCCGACGACCCCGGCATGCCGGGTGACGTGGGCCGCGTCGGCCGGCGTGGAGATCGGTCCGCCGTGGGCGAGGCAGATCACGTCGCTGCGCTCGTTCCGGGCGGCCTCAGCGATCGACCGCACGCGATCGACCGCCTCGTCGAGCGAGCAGGAGGCGTCGCTGACGCCGATCGAGCCGCCTACCGTCGTGCCGACGTGGGCCACGACCACGTCGGCCCCGACGCGGGTCATCGCCCGCGCCTCTGCCGGCGTCGCGACATAGACGATCGTGAAGAGGTCCATCCGCCTCGCGAGGCCGATCATGTCGACCTCCTTGCGGAAGCTCATTCCGGTCTCTTCGAGCACCTGTCGGAAGTGGCCGTCGACGATGCAGTGCGTGGGAAAGTTGTTGACGCCCGAAAAGCCCATCTCGCGGACGCGGCCGAGCCAGTGCCACATCCTTCGCCGCGGGTCGGAGGCATGCACCCCGCAGATCACCGGCACCTCGTCGACGACGGGCAGCACCTCATGCTCGCCGATCTCCATCGCCACCGCGTTGGCGTCACCGTAGGCCATGAGGCCGGCCGTCGAGCCGTGGCCGGCCATCCGGAAGCGGCCGGAGTTGTAGACGATGACGAGGTCCACGCCCCCCTTCTCGAGGAACTTCGCGCTGATCCCCGTGCCCGCGCCGGCGGCGATGATCGGAGTGCCGGCACGCAGCGTCGCGTGCAGCCGCTCGACCACTTCCTCACGCGTGTAGGGGTTGCCGCGACCTGTCCAGGGATTCGGCATCGTGGCGTCCGGGGCGGGGGCGTGAGGGGAGCCACAAGGCTAGCAGACGGTGCAAGGCGTCCGGCTCAGCCCAGCGCCACGAGCGACCGGACGCTCGCCAGCAGCTTGTTCGGCTCGGCGAGCGTGTCGGCGTGGAGCGGCACGACGGCGGTCTTCTGGTCGACGATGCGCACCGTCCGCCCCTTTTTCGTGGCGGCCGTCCGCAGGCGCTCCATCGCGGCCCGGTCGTGATGGCCGAACATGACCATGCCGGGGTGCCGCGTGATCGAGTCGATGCCGAGCCCCGCCGCGGCGACGCGGAGCCTCGCGAAGTCGAGCAGCCGCGCGGCCTCCGGCGGCAGGGGGCCGAAGCGATCGGTCAGCTCGCTGGCGAGGTCGTCGATCTGCGTCGCCGCCGCCGCGCGGGAGAGCCGCCGGTAGACGTCGACCTTGGCCCGGAAGTCGGGGATGTAGTCCCGCGGCAGCCAGGCCTCACCCGGCAGGTCGATCGCCACCGGCGGCGGCTCGGCCGGAGGCATCGCCTTGAGCCCGCGAACGGCCTGCTCGAGGAGCCGGCAGTAGAGCTCGTAGCCCACCGTGGCGATGTGGCCGCTCTGCTGCGTGCCCAGGAGGTTGCCGGCGCCGCGGATCTCGAGGTCGCGCATCGCCAGCGAGAAGCCCGCCCCCATGCTCGAAAACTCCTGGATCGCCCGGAGCCGCTTGGCGGCCGTGCTCGTCAGCCGCGCCGCCTCGTCGACGAGCAGGTAGCACCAGGCGCGATGGTGCGAGCGGCCGACCCGGCCGCGCAGCTGGTGGAGATCGGCGAGACCGTAGGTGTCGGCCTCGTCGATGAAGATCGTGTTGGCTCGCGGGATGTCGAGGCCGCTCTCGACGATCGTCGTGGCGAGCAGGATGTCGATCTCGCCGCGCACGAAGCCGAGCATGACGTCCTCGAGCTCCGTTTCCGAGAGGCGGCCATGGGCGATGCCGATCGTGGCCTCGGGCACGATCGCGCGGAGCCGGTCGGCCACGCGGTGGATGTCGTGGATCCGGTTGTGCACGAAGAAGACCTGGCCGTCGCGGGCGAACTCGCGCTCGATCGCGTGCCGCACGAGCGCCGTGTCCCAGCGGGCCACCTTCGTCTCGACCGGGATCCGGTTCACGGGCGGCGTGGTCAGGTTGGAGATGTCGCGGATGCCGAGCATCGACATGTGGAGCGTCCGCGGGATCGGCGTGGCGGTCATCGTGAGCACGTCCACGCTCGACCGCAGGGCCTTGAGCCGCTCCTTCACGTCCACGCCGAACCGCTGCTCCTCGTCAACGATCACGAGGCCGAGGTTGGCGAAGTGGATGTCGGACTGCGCGAGACGGTGCGTGCCGATCACGATGTCGACGGACTTCCGGGCGAGGCCCTCGAGCGTGTCGCGGGTCTCGGCGGTCCCCGAGAGCCGCGAAAGCGAGCGGACCACGAAGGGAAACTCGGCGAACCGCGCGGTGAACGTCCGCCGGTGCTGCTCGGCGAGCACGGTCGTCGGCACGAGCACGGCCACCTGGGCCCCGGCCTCGGCCGCCTTGAAGGCCGCCCGCATCGCGAGCTCGGTCTTGCCGAAGCCGACGTCGCCGCAGAGCAGCCGGTCCATCGGCTTGGCCTGCTCCATGTCGCCGCGGATCGCCTCCATCGCCGTGAGCTGGTCGGGCGTCTCGTCGAACGGGAACGACTCCTCGAACTGCCGCTGCCAGGCGGTGTCGGCGGGAAACGCGATGCCGGGCCGGCTAGCGCGCGTGGCCTGCAGCCGGATCATGTCGGCCGCCATGTCGGCCACGGCCCGCTCGACCGCCGCCTTCTGCTTCGCCCAGAGCGTGCCGCCGATCTTCGCGAGCTTCGGGGCGAGCTTCGTCCCGCCGACGTACTTCTGCACCAGCTCGATGCACGAGGCGGGCACGAAGATCTTCGTGCTCTCGGCAAACTCGATCTCGAGAAACTCCTCCGTCCGTCCGTGCTGCTCGAGGAGCTTGAGGCCGCGGTAGCGGCCGATGCCGTGTGCCACGTGGACGACGTGGTCGCCCTCGTGCAGGTCGAGGAACGTGTCGATCGCCCGCGAGAGCCGCTGCTTCTGCGGCCGGGCCGCCGCCTCGTCGCGGTTGAAGAGCTCGGCGCTGCCGACGAGGACGAGCTTCTCCGGCACGAGACGGAATCCCGCGGAGAGCCGCCCGCGGGCGAAGCGGAGCCGTCCCGTTTGCGCCGGCGCCGAGCTCGCGAGGAGTTCGGCGAGCCGCTTCTCCTCCGCGTCGGACGGGCAGACGACCCACACCTCCTGGTCCCTGCCGACCGTGTCGAGCTCCTCCCGGACACGGTCGAGCACGCCCGTGAACCGTTCGACGCTTTCGATCGCGAGGGTCGCCGTGGCGTCGAGGCTCGAGGGCGCGAGCGCGGACAGGCCGACCGACGCGAACCGGTTGATCCTAGCGAGGACGTCGTCGGGTGCGAAGAGCCCGGCCGAGGTGTCGGCGAGCCGCTCGTGCATCCGGCGGGCCTCCTCGGCCACCTCCCCGGGCTCGGCGATCGCCCAGATCGTCCCCGGTGGCACGAGGTCGGCGAGATGCGTGCGACGCCGCGCTCCGGCCGAGGCGGCGAGCGCCGTCACGTCGACATGCTCGAGCGCGGCGACGCTCCGCTGCGACACGGTGTCGAACGTGCGGAGCGAATCGATCTCGTCGCCGTCGAGCTCGACGCGGACGGGGCGTTCCCAGTCGGCCGCGAAGAGATCGACGATGCCGCCACGGCGTGCGAACGATCCGGGCACGTCGATGGCGTCGGCCGCCGTCCAGCCGCGTGCGGCGAGCCAGTCGGCGAGTTCCTCCGGATCGAGACGGCCTCCCACCTCCAGCCGACGGGTGCCGGCCGCCACGTCACGCGGATCGGCGAGCGGGGCGAGCAGGGCCTGGATGCTCGTGACGATCACCGCCGGAGGATCCTCGCCGGTCAGCCGCTTCACGAGCGAAAGCCGGTCGGCCTCCACGGGGTCGGGCGCCGCGCTGCCTCCGGCGAAGACACCGTGCGTGTCGTCGGTGGCGGCGGCCTCGGCAAACGCGAAGTCCTCGAGGGCCGGCAGCAGTGCCGCGGGTATCGTGGTGAAGAGCGCGAGGTCGTCGGTGAAGTCCTCCGCCTCCGCGGCATGGGGCAGCACCACGACGAGCGGTGCGGCAGGCCGCGGACCTGCGGCTCCGTGCCCGAGCGCACGGGCCAATCCGGCCACCGCGAGTGCGCAGGCCGATCCCCAGGTTCCCCCGATCGTGCCGCCGTGCCCCTCGCGGAGCGCGGCGACGACGTCGGCGAACCCCGCGTGCGCGTCGAGCGTGTCGGCGAGGCCGAGCAGCCGCGTGCCCGCCTGGCCGTTCATTCGTGCGGCGGCCGGTCGTCGAACCACTCGTCCTCCGGGTCGAACGCGGGCACCGGAATGTTCACGATCCGCAGGGCGCCCACGGCACGGTGGCGGCAGCCGGGCTTGATGAGGACGGCCGTGAGCGGCTCGAGCGGCACGATGTCTCCGTCGAGCTCCATGTGGCCGGTGCCCTCGAGCACGAGGTAGATCTCCGTCATGCGCCTGTGGTAGTGCGTGCGGCTGTCGGCCGCGATGTCGACGACGTGGAGGCTCGCGACGCCCTGGGGATCATCGGCGAACGCACGCCGCGTCGTGCCGCACGGACAGGGTGTGGGAGGCGTCTCGGCGAGCCTGGCGACGCGGTAGTTTTTCATGGGCGTGTGGGGACGGAGGGGGCTGCGGCCAGAGGCATCGTAGCCGGCCGGACCCCGGGCTTGCGTGGGCCAGCCCCGCACGGCCGTCGATTCACCGCGGCAGGCCGGTGTGCTGGTTGAAGGTCATCGTCTCGCCGGCACGAATGCGGGTGACCGACCGCCACCGTGGGGCGTTTCGAGCCGGCGGTCCCACGTCGACGGCAGGCTCCCCCATGGCGATGCGCCGCCGGTGTTCGGCCACCTCGACGGGAGCGAGCGCGAAATCGTAGAGGGCGACCTCGTCGATGACACCGGTGAAGTTCTCGAGGCCGCGATGGCTGCCGATCTCCGCCGCGGCCGGGCCGCCGGCGAGGACGAGCGTGCCGACCGGGTAGTCATGGGCAAACCGCAGCGTGCCGTCGACGAAGAGCGCCTTCGTGCCCGTGTCGCTGTCGAACGTCGCGACGACGTGGTGCGGCCGGCCGTCCCGGAGGTCGGCCAGCGACGGTCGGCCGTCGCGGCCGTCGCGCGGCCGGTCGAGCGCGTGGTATCCGATGCCGGCGAGGTGCAGACCGAAGGAGAGGCAGGGACCCGGGGCGACGGGTGGAGCGGTGAACGCCGCGTTGCGGGCGCCGTCGTTCTGGAACGACAGCAGCACGCGATACTCGCCGTCGTCCTTGCGATAGATCTCGTCGTAGTCGGATTCGTGCCCGGTCCAATCCGGCACGATCACCGCCTCGATCGACACGCCCTCGGCCACGGCGAGCAGGCCGTCGCCCACGACGTGGCCCGTGCCGCCGGCGATCCGCACATGGGCGGCGGGCGTGCCGTCGAACCGCAGTGCCCCGGTGCCGACGAGGCCTCCGCAGGCGGCGACGCCACGGCCGGCGGTGCCCGCGAGTCCCGCCAGCACGTCGTCGAGTGGCAGTGGACCGGTGGTCTCGCGTGCGCCACCCGCAGGCTCCGGATCGAATGGCCACCACGCCACCGGCAGCCGCATCCGCGCCTGCACCTCGACCTCGCCGTCGAGCACGGTCACGGTGACATGGTCGCCGTCCACGCGGTCCACGCGGAACGCCGTGCCGCGATCGACCACGCGCAGGTTCGCCGTCGTGACGGAGAACGTGGCCGCCGGCTGCGTGACACGAGCCTGCAGGCCCCCCTCGTAGAGCGCGCCGCCGTCGCGCGTGACGATGCCGAAGACGCTGTCCCCGTCGAGCGCGACGTCGGCCCCACCATGGGCCCGCAGGTGCGTCGTGACGAGCGGCCGCAGCGTGGTGGTGGGCAGCGGTCGCGCGGCGGGATCTGCGTCGTCGTCTCCCTCGAGCAGCGCGACGGTCGAGAGCGCGAGCGGCCGCGGCGGATAGTAGCCGTCCGGGGAGCCCGCCGGCCTGGGTGGCGGCGGCGAGACGATCAGGACGAACGAGCCGATCGCAAGCGCGCACGCCATGGCGGCGGCCACGATGCGACGTGTCGGCAGCCACGAGGCGTCGCGCCGCGTGGGCGCTCCGCCGCTGCGGAGCGTCGGCGGCGACGGGAGGGCGGCGAGCGTCGCCCCGAGCTGCGCATGCACGAGCGCCAGGCCCAGATACGTGCGTCGCGCCGCCGGGCTCGCCGCGAGCAGCGCTTCGAGCCGGCGCACGTCGTCGGGCGACGCCGTGCCGGTCAGGTGGTCGTCGGCGAGCGCGAGCAGCGTGTCCGTGTCGGCTGGGTGCATGGTTGGTCGGATTCGGCGTTCCGCCCCGCTGTCATCACGCGCCGGGTGCAGGCATCGCCACGTCACCACCGTCGGGGTCATCGAGCAGGGCGAGCCGGCGATCGACGCATTCGTGCAGGCTGCGTCGCAGCACCTTGAGCGACTTGTAGACGGCGTGCACGGTGCGGTTCCACGCCCGCGCGATGACGGCGGCCGATTCCCGTTCACCGTAGAAGCGGCGGATCAGGTCGCGCTGCCGCGCCGTCAGCGCCTCGACGCAGGCCTCGAGCGCCCGCTGGCGGGCATCGGCCGAATCGAGCAGATCGCTGGCCGTGTCGGCCAAGTCGGCGAGGATCGCCTCGCTGAAGACGTGTCGGTCGCGGCGCACGCGGCGCCAGTGCATGAGCACCTGATGTCGTGCCACGCCGACGGCCCACGCCGTGAAGTCCCCGTCCCGCCGAAACGTGGCGAAACTCCGCCACAGCGCGAGGCTCGTGGCCTGGAACACGTCGTCCGCCTGGGCCGCGTCGGGAACGAGCGCGCGGATGAACGCGTGGAGGCGCGCCTGGCTCCCGGCGTAGAGCACGAGGAACGACTCGTAGGCGTCGGGCGCGGGGGGCATGGGGAGAGCGACCGGGAAAACGAAGGCGTCGGTGTGTGCAGCGGTGTCCATGCGCACGCCTGGAGGCGTACGCCACGATCGGGCCGGCCGCGCGCGATTCGCTCCGCGTCGTCTGGCGGTCGTCCGGCCCGGTTGCGGCCTCCTCCATGCGCACGCCTCGAGGCGTGCTCCACGATAGGGTCCGGCGGCGGGCATCCTCCACCGAAAATGTGCCGGCGGGCTGACGATTGGTACCCGGGCGTCCGCGCTGGCCGATTCCGGGCCCCCGAGTACCAAATCCCGACCCGATGGCACACTATTCAGGTATGGCACCCGACCGGTTCCTTCTCCTGCTGGCCGCCTCCGTGGCCTCGGCCCTGCCCGTGGCGGCCGCTGGGGGCGAAACTCCTCACGACCGCGCGACTGCGGTGCTCCTCGCGCGATGCGTGGAGTGCCACGGCCCTGACGCCCAGGAATCACGACTCCGACTCGACTCCCGGGCCGGACTCCTCGCCGGTGGAGAGTTCGGGCCGGCCATCGTGCCCGGCAAGGGAGCGACGAGCGAACTGGTGCGGCGGGTCTCGACCACGAATCGCGAGCAGCGGATGCCGCCCGACGGGGAGCCGCTCACGTCGGACGACGTGCGGGCGCTCGTCGGCTGGATCGACGCCAGCGCCCCGTGGCCCGGACGCGAATCGGCCCCGGATGATGTGGTGGCCCGCGATCCGCGGCTCGACCACTGGGCGTGGCAGCCGATCGTCACGCCGCCGGTGCCGTCCCGCGTCGCCGCCTTCAGGCATCTTCCGGGCGTGGAGGCCGACCGCAACCCGATCGACTCCTTCGTCCGGCAGAGGCTCGCCGGCGCGGGGCTCGACCCCTCGCCCGTCGCGGACCGTCGCACGCTCATGCGCCGCGTGACGTTCGACCTCACGGGCCTGCCGCCGACGCCCGAGGACGTGGAAGCGTTCGTGGCCGACGCGGATCCCGAGGCCTACGAGCGGCTCGTCGATCGGCTGCTCGCGTCGCCGCGCTACGGCGAACGGTGGGCGCGTCACTGGCTCGACGTCGTCCACTACGGCGACACCCACGGCTATGACAAGGACAAGCCTCGTCCCCATGCATGGCCTTACCGTGACTACGTCATCCGGGCGCTCAACGAAGACCGGCCGTACGCCCGGTTCATCGCCGAGCAGATCGCGGGGGACGTGCTCTACCCCGGCACGCCCGACGGGGAAGAGGGGATCGGCTTCATCGCGGCCGGGCCGTGGGACTTCATCGGGCATCGCGAGGTTCCCGAGACGAAGACCGACGGCAAGATCGCCCGCCACCTCGATCGCGACGACATGGTCGCCAACGCGATCGGCACGTTCGCGAGCGTGACGATCCACTGCGCCCAGTGCCACGCCCACCAGTTCGATCCGAGTTCGCAGGACGACGACTACGCGCTGCAGGCGGTGTTCGCGGCGCTTGACCGGGACGATCGTCGCTACTCGACCGATGCCGATGTGACCCGCCGCGCGGCCGACCTCGAGGCCCGCCGGGTCGCGGCCGAATCCCGAAAGAAGGAACTGGGCAAGGCGATCGGCCCGCGGCTCGCGGCCATCGAGAAGGAACTGGCTGCCGCCGCGGGGGACGTGAAGAACCCCGGCCCGTCCTTCGGCTACCACAGCGCGATCGCCCCGACCCAGGACGTCACGAAGTGGGTGCAGGTCGATCTCGGCGACCGGCACGACATCCGCGACGTGAGCCTGCGGCCGTGTCACGACACGTTCAACGGCATCGGGGCCGGCTTCGGGTTTCCCCTGCGCTACCGCGTGGAGATGGCGGACGACCCGACCTTCGCGACGGGAGTCGCGACCGTCGCGTCGCGTGAGGAGACCGACGCGAGCAATCCCGGCATCGAGCCGCAGGTCTTCACGGCGGGCATCGCGGGCCGATACGTACGCGTGACGGCCACGAAACTCGCGCCTCGCAGCGGGGACTTCATCCTCGCGATCGCCGAACTCGAGGTGATCTCGTCCGCAGGCACGAACGTGGCCCGCGGGCGGGACGTGACCGCGCTCGACTCGATCGAGGCGCCGCCGCGCTGGCAACGCGTGAACCTCGTGGATGGCGAGGCGCCGCTCGACGACCGCGCGACGCGGGAGCGGCTCCACGCCGAGCGGAATGATCTCTTCGCCAAGGCGGGGCAGGAGCAGGCCGCCGAATACGAGCGGCTGGTCGCGGACCTGGCGGCGATCGGGGCCGAGGAGTCGAAGCTCCCGGCCCTCCAGGTGTCCTACTCCGTGACGACCAAGGTCCGCGGGGGCGTGCCGCGGCCGATCCACGTGCTGTCGCGGGGCAACGTGCTCACACCGGCGCACGAGGTCGGCCCCGGGGCACTCGGCCTCGTGACGGCGTTGCCGGCGCGGTTCGACCTGCCCGCGACCCACGCCGAGGGGGAGCGGCGCGTCGCCCTCGCGCGGTGGCTCACCGACCCGGCCAATCCCCTCACGTGGCGGAGCATCGTCAATCGGGTCTGGCACTACCACTTCGGCCGCGGCATCGTCGCCACGCCGAGCGACTTCGGCCGCATGGGGGCCGCCCCCACGCATCCGGAGTTGCTCGATTGGCTGGCCGCCCAGGTTCGTGACGGCGGGGGATCGCTCAAGGCCCTCCATCGGCTGATCGTGACGAGCGCGACCTACCGGCAGGCCAGCGAGTCGCGGGAGGCCGCCGCGGCGATCGACATCGACAACGCGCTCCTGTGGCGACAGAACCGTCGCCGGCTCGAGGCCGAGGCGGTCCGCGACGCGGTGCTCGCCGCCGCCGGTTCGCTCGACCTCACGATGGGTGGCCCCGGCTGGCAGGACTTCAAGGTGGAGCATCCGGAGCACTCCCCCCACTACCGCTACGACCTCGCCGACCCCGAGGACCGGTCGACGTGGCGTCGCGGCGTCTACCGGTTCATCGTGCGCAGTCAGACGCAGCCCTTCATGACCTGCCTCGACTGCGCCGATCCATCGATGCGGGTCGAGAAGCGAAACGAGAGCCTCTCCGCGCTGCAGGCCCTGGCCCTGCTCAACAACGGCTTCATGGTGGTGCAGGCACGCCACTTCGCCGACCGCGTGGCCCGTGAGACGGGCGCGAATCCGGCCGCCTGCGTCGAGCGGGCCTGCGCGCTCGCGCTCGGTCGTGAGCCCGATGCCGAGGAACGTGCGGCGCTCGTCGAGATCGCCACGACCCACGGTCTTACCAATGCCTGCCGCACGATCCTGAACCTCAACGAGTTTTCCTTCGTGGACTGACGTGATGCAGCCGTGGCGTACGCCTCCAGGCGTGCGAATGGATCCCAGAGGACGTTTCGGCTGCGACATGACACGTGGCTGAGGTGCAAGCGTTCATCCACTCCTCCCTGTCGCTTGTTCGCACGCCAGAAGGCGTGCGCCACGAAGGAGTGAGTCTTGAGGAGTGAGTCGTGTCACGTCAGATGCCGAAAGCCTTCATGAATCGCATGGACCCCGCACCGACCGGATCAGCGACGCGGCGCGACTGGCTCGCGACGACGGGCTGCGGCTTCGGATCGCTGGCCCTTGCGGCGCTCCTGACCGGAGACCGTGAGTCTCGCGCCGTGACCGTGGGGGCGGCGGCACCGCCGCGCGTCCAACGCCCACCGCGTGTGAAGCGGGTCGTCCAGCTGTTCATGGCGGGCGCGGCGAGCCACCTCGACCTCTTCGACTACAAGCCCGCGCTCGTCCGGCATCACGGCCAGCCGAGCGATTTCGGGGAGCCGGTCGAGGCCTTCCAGAACGGGCTGGGCCCGTGGCTGCGCCCCGTCTGGGACTTCAGGCCTCATGGCGGGTCGGGGAAGATGCTCGCGGACGTCGTGGCGCCGCTGGGTGATGTCGTCGATCGGATCGCGTTCATCCACAACATGGTGAGTCCGTCGGGCGTGCACTCGGCGGCCACGCTCCACCAGACGACGGGGTTCGTGCTGCCGGGATTCCCCGGGGCGGGCTGCTGGGTGAGCTACGCGCTCGGGTCCGACAACGACAACCTGCCCACGTACGTCGTGCTGCCCGATCACCGCGGCTACGCGTCGAATGGCGTGAAGAACTGGGACGCGGGCTTCCTGCCGGCCCAGTACAGCGGCACGGTCATCCAGCCGGCGAGCGACGAACCGATCGCCGACCTGCGACCGCACCGGGCGGCCGGTGGCTTCATCACGGCCGATGCCGACGCCGCCACGCGCGCGACGCTCGAGCGGCTCAACCGCCGCCACCTCGAAGGCCGCCCGGGGGACCGTCGGCTCGAGGGGCGGATCGCCAGCTACGAACTGGCAGCCCGGATGCAGCTGGCGGCACCGGAGGCGCTCGGGAGGCTCGACGACGAGCCGGCACACGTCCTGCGTCTCTACGGCATCGATCGAGAGCGGGCGGCCTGGCCGAGCGAGATCAACGCGGCGGAGGAGGCGCATCACTTCGGTCTGCGGTGCCTGACGGCGCGGCGACTGCTCGAACGCGGCGTGCGGTTCGTGCAGGTCTGGAGCGGCAATGACAACGGGTTTCCGCGGCGCAACTGGGACAGCCACGAGGACGTGGAACGCGACCACGGGCCGCTGGCCCGCGGCATGGCGCGGGGGGCGTCGGCCCTCATCCAGGACCTCGATCAGCGTGGTCTGCTGGACGACACGCTCGTGCTGTGGACGACCGAATTCGGTCGCATGCCGAGCTCGCAGGGGGGGAAGGGCCGCGACCACAACCCGTTCGTCTTCACGAACTGGCTCTGCGGAGGCGGCATCCGCGGAGGCGTCACCTGCGGCGAGAGCGACCAGTGGGGCTACAAGCCACTCGACCGCGACCATCCCACGACGGTGCACGACGTGCACGCGACCGTCCTCGCGCTCCTCGGGATCGACCACACGCAGCTGACCTGGCGCACCAACGGCATCGATCGCCGCCTGACCGACGTCCACGGCCACGTGATCGAAGGGGTGCTCGCCTGACGCGGCCCTGATGCGGGCCTGACGCGGGCCTGACGCGGGCCTGGATCACCGGCGCCATGGAGGCATCAGCAGTCCGCGACACAGATCTGCGTCCAGGCACCACGCGGACCCGCGACCACGCGGGCGAACGCCACGGACCTGCCGTCCGGTGAGAATACGCAGGCCTCGGGTCGCGGTGGCGAGGACGGCGAAGGCGCCGTGAGCCGGCGGACCGACCCGTCGCCGACGTCCACGACGCACACGCAGCCGTCGATGACGCAGGCGATGTGAGCGCCGTCGGGACTGAACGAGAAGGCGCTCTCGATGCCGCGGGCGGCGCGGGTGACCTGCCGGAGCGGCCCGCCGCACGGGCTCACGACGACGAGCTGGGGCGCGCCTGCGTCGTCCCGGACGAGGCAGGCGAGCAGCCGACCATCCGGGCTGCTGCGCACCCAGTGCCGTGGGCCGGCAAGCCCCGGATGGCGGCGATCCGCCGTGAACGTCAGCCGCCGCTGCTGCACCGCGGCCGGAGGGGATGGGCGCGTGGTCGGCGTCCCCGCGACCGGCCCGTCACCCGGCGTCTCGAGGCCGGCTGGATCGTCGGGCAGATCGACGACGAACGCCTCCGCGAGCGCCGCACCGCCGGCCGACACGACGGTGCCCTGAAAGGCGATCGCATAGCGTTGTCGCGACCCATCGGCCCGCTCGTAGCCGTTCGTGCCCACCCAGCCCTCCTCGCAGGCCCTGGATATCTCGTCGCTTCCCGGGCGCGGCGCGTCGGTGAGCCGCGTGACGACGACGGAGAAGGCACTGCCGTCGTGATTCCGTGTGTGCCGCCCGGTCACCTGCACGGGACGTCCCGTGACGCTCACCGCGAGTCCACGCCGGTTGTGCTCGCGCGGCGGGTCGCACGCGGTCGTCGCCGCGGCGGGGAGGATCGCGTCGTCATAAGTGCTTGCGACGAGGCGGCCGTCGCCGCTGAACGTGTGCACGTGCGTGCCGCCGCGGAGCGCGCCGGGCGTGAAGGGGGGCACGAGGTCGCGGGCATCGAGCGGCGTGGCGCTGCCGGGGCGCCCTGGGTCCACGACGACGCCCTGCCGCCGCGCCGGCCCGTAGGACCAGTCCGGCGTCGGTCGCTCCGGGCCGAGGATGAACACGACCCGCCCGTCGACGGGACTGCATGTCGCCACACCGCAGCAGGCGTCGTTCCGCGACTCGTAGATCACCTCCACGCGGCCGCTTGCGACCTCCACCCGCTCGATGCGCGTGCCGTCGAAGATCGCCCCGTCGGGGGATGACCGCGTGTCGTACACGATCCACCGCCCGTCGGTCGACCAGACGGCGGTGTTGGTGAGCACGTGGCCGTGCGGGGCGGAGGTGAGTTGGCGTTCGGGCACCGCTCGGCAGGTCGGGGTCGGGAGGTGTGTCGCACGAGGCCGACAGGGGCAAGTTTAGACCGCATTCAAGGCAGGTGTGTCGCCGGCTCGGGGGCGGCAAAAGTCTCGTCGCGTGGGCCGCGGCGGCCCAAGGCTCCTCGAGCGTTCGCCGACCCCCTTCGCCTGCCCCCCTTGGTCTGCCACGTCGTCGCTCCACCTACGCACGACGTGCTCGGGTGGGCCGCAGAATGGGAAAGCGTGTGCCGTCGACCCGATTGTTGACGCCGGCGTTCGGCCTGCGTAAAAAGTGTTATGCAACGCGTGTGCAGAAATCCGGGGTGGCAGGGCGGGCGTTTTCGCCGGGCATTTACGCTCGTCGAACTCCTCGTCGTGATCGCGATCATTGCGGTGCTCATCGGGCTGCTGCTGCCCGCCGTGCAGGCGGCGCGAGCCTCGGCCCGACGCACGAAGTGTGCGAGCAACCTGCGGCAGATCGGGCTCGGGATCCTCAGTTTTGCCGACGCCCATCGTGGCCGCTGGCCCGACAGCACGCACACGAGCGAGGCGGACCCGGACACCGGCGAGTTCACGCGGGCCTGGATTTACACCGTGGCCCCGTTCATGGAGGGCGTGGACGAGGTGCGAATCTGTCCGGATGACCCGCTCCTCTCCGACCGCCTCAGGCTCAAGCTCACGAGCTACGCCCTCAACGGCTGGCTCACGAAGGAGCCGGAGATGCGCGGGGACGGGCCGGGCTTCGACAACCTGCGAAAGATCACGGAAACGACCCGATCGATCATCGCCTTCGAACTGTCGGAGAAGCGGGGCGACTCGGTATTCGGCGACCACGTGCACTCCTTCATCTGGTTCCGCGACGCGAACAAGCAGTCCGGCACCGTCTACGACATGATCGACCTGGAGGTGGCGCTCAAGCGGCATTACGGCGAAATGGCCCCCTACCTCTACGCGGACGGTCACGTCGAGACGATCGCCGCGAGCACGATTCGCCAGTGGGCCTCACCGCCGTGGCAAACCCCGGAGTTTTCCAAGCCGCGGTAACGCGGCGGTCGTTCTCGCGTTCGATCCATCATCCCCGTCGGGCCCGTTGCCCGGCCAATCACGCCAGGAGGCGATTGTCATGTCCATCGGTTCTTCCCTGCTCGCCATGTTTCCGACCCGTTCACGCGCACGGGGAGGCCGTCGGCCGGCCGCTCTTGCGCTTCGGTTCGAAGCCTGCGAGTCGCGGTGCGTCCTGTCGGCGACGGGGCTTGTCGACATCGTGGTGGCCGAATCGCATGAGGATGTCGCGGCCTTCGCGGACGTCTCCATGCAGCAGGAGGTGCACGAGGGAGACCACGCAGGTGACGTCATCGGGAGCGTGGTCGATGGGCGAGTGGGGACGAATCACCGTGCGTACGGCTACGACTTCGAGCCCGATACGACGGTCTTCGACGTGGGTTTTGACGTCACGGGACTGGCCGCGGAGACGTCCCTGCTCTTCGAGGTGATGCAGGGCGTGACGTTCTGGAACGGCAGCGGCAGCACGCCGCGATTTTCCCCCGTGCGCGGTGGCGTGGAGATGAACTTCAACAACGAGGCGGAGGACGTGCGGGTCGGCGCGACGCGCAACGTCGGCGAACTGCTCGACATCGGCATGGCGGACCCGATCGAGGGCGGCACGGAGGTTCATGACCATTTCAACGTCACGGTCGGTCGCAATTGGAACGGCTCTGCATTCGGCCGGCCCGCACCGGTCGGCATCTACGTGGTCGTCGGCCGGCTCGTCGGGGACGGCGTGAACCCGTCGGCTCCGATCGCCGTCGTGTTGAATGTCGGGGCGAGCGAGGCCGCGCACGAGGCGGCGATCGAACAGTTCGACGAGAGCCCGGTGGTGAGCGTATTCGGCGTGACGGTGCCGTCGCAGGTGAATTATGGCCTCGGTCAGGCGATCCAGGTGACGTATCGCTTCTCCGACGCGGTGACGGCGACGGGAAGCCCGCGGCTGCCGCTCACGATCGGTGGGAAGCCCCGTTTTGCAACGCTCGACCGCGCTGCGAGCAGCGGTGAAAACCTCGTCTTTTCGTACACGGTGCGGGCCGGGGACAACGGCGCCGTGCGTCCCCGCGGCGGCCAGCTCGGGATCCAGCTCCCGAACGGCAGTCGGATCCGTGGGCCGGGCGGTGGCACGGTGTTTCCACAGTTCGCCGTGACCTTGCCGGAGATGCAGGCACAGACGACGCGGCCCAGCGTGATTCAGGTGCAGGATCAGACCGGCGAAGGCGTCTACCACACGGGCGACGTCTTCAGGTTCCGGCTGACATGGAATCGGCTCGTGGGGGTCGAGGGTGGAGCGACGCCGACGATCGTCGTGCGGGCGATCCGGGGGGGCGTGCTCGGCAGTGCCACGTGGGTGAATCCGATGAGCCCGACCGCGGAGCATGTCTTCGAGTACACTGTGAAAGACGGGGATCTGGCACTACAAGGAATCGAGATCGCCGGTCCGATCTCGTTGAATGGCGGGGCGATCACGGACGTGTTCGGCAATCAATCTGTCCTGACGTTTCGATCGGTGCGGTCGCCGGGCGTGCGGATCATGGTGATGTGACCGCGGACGTCGATCGAAGTCGTACCGGGAACGGGCACCTGCGATGATCACCGACCGAAAAGGGTGGGGCTCGAGGCGACGGCATCCCGCCAGTCGGTATGGGGATCGCGCGACGCCACTTGGCTTCGAAGCCTGCGAGCCGCGGCTCGCGCTGGCGATTGATCTGCAGATCGCGCTGCAGGGAGAGCAGGTGCTCACGGGCGGCTTCGATCATGCCCGCAGCGGTGCCGCGGCCATCGTGGACTACCAGCAGGTGTACCTCTACGACCTGGAGGCGGCCCAGTCCGGGGTCGTGTCGGCGGGAGATCCGGGATTCAATGCCTCGCGCGGGGCGTTGCCGGCGACGTGGAGGATGGGGTTCGATTTCCGCGGCGGGCTCGTCTATTGGGATGGCTCGGGGACGCCCGACTTCCGGCCGGTCGCCGGAGGAGTCGAGATCAACCTCAAGGCCTACGACCGCAACGTGCGCATCGGGGCGTCGGGGGCGGCGGGGCCGCTCGCGGTCCAGACGGTGCCGTCGAGCGGCGAATTGCACTACCACGTCACGACGAACATCGGGATCGGTGGATCGGGTCAGTCGTTCGTCACCAACGGCGCGCCCGACGGAATCTACGCGTTCGAGGCCGTCGTCACGCTGAATCCTCCGACCAACGACACGACGGGCCAGCCCGCCAAGCAGTCCTCGCTGCCGGTGCATGTACTCTACAGCCTCGACCGGGCCGGTCGCTCCGGCTGGGGCGACGTCGAGCGGGTCGCCCGTGACCACTTCCGCGATCGGGCGATCGGCACGGCCACGTTCGCCCTTGCCGTCGATGATGGGGCGAGTCCGACCGACGGCGTGAGCACCAACGGCACCGTGAACGTCAGTCGCGTCAACCCGCGGGCGGCCTGGGAGGTGACGACCAACGCCGGATCGACGTGGGCGACCCTCGGTCGTGACGCACGGATCGTGCTTCCGCAAGGGACCTACGCGGAGGGGCAAATCCGCGTGCGGCAGCGGGTCACGGATCACTACGGGGAACGCACGGTCACGGGAGCGACCACGCGGAGCATCACGATAGCCGCAGCCGGCACCCCGACTCCGACACCGACACCGACACCGACTCCGACACCGACACCGACACCGACTCCGACACCGACTCCGACACCGACACCGACACCGACACCGACACCGACACCGCCAGTTCCGCAACCACCCGTTGCGGGAGCCCCCGTGATGCTTCCCGCCGTGACGATCCCTCCGCCCGCGGCGCGGGGCGGGCTCGTCGCGATTCCACTCGATCTGTCCGGGATCGACCGGCCCGTCGATCGGATCGGTGTGGAGCACCTCGCGATCTTTCGTGGACGGCGCCGGCTGTCGCTGGTCGGCGCGAGCGTCGAGGTCGGGGCGGACGGCACCCCCACCCTGCTCGTCCCTCGCGGTGTGACGGCGCCACGGAGCACCTACCGCGTGCTCGTCGGCTGGGGCGAAGCACTCGAGTCGGCCGGGGTGCCGATGCGAGACGTGGCGACGCTGGTCTGGCAGTCCCCCAAGCCGTCGCCGCAGCTCGTCGCGGCGATCCGCGACGTCCTCGCCAGGGGCCGGAGTGCCCTCGCGGCCGTTCAGGTCCGCCGCACCTGACCCCGCACGCCGCGGGCCGGCCCGGAAAACACCCGCCGGTGGGGCGTTTTTTCGTGTATGGTTGAAGGCAGTCCCGCCCAGGAGTGCGTGCCCATGGCAACCGTTTCCCGCCCCGCCTCGACCGACGCCTTCGTGTCGGGCGCCGACGTCGTCGTCGAATCACTCGTGCGCCACGGCGTGGAGGTCATCTTCGCCTACCCGGGCGGGGCGAGCATGCCCCTCCACCAGTCGCTCACGCGATACAAGGACCGCATCCGCACGATCCTGCCGCGTCATGAGCAGGGTGGGGCGTTCGCGGCCCAGGGTTACGCCCGCACGACCGGCAAGCCCGGCGTCTGCATGGCGACGAGCGGTCCCGGGGCGCTCAACCTCGTGACGGCCATTGCCGACGCGAAAATGGACAGCGTCCCGCTCATCGCCCTCACCGGGCAGGTGGGCACGAGCGTCATCGGCACCGACGCGTTCCAGGAGACGCCGATCGTCGAGGTCTGCCGCGGCATCACCAAGCACCACTACCTCGTCACCGACGCGGCCGACATCGCCCGCGTCATGCGGGAGGCGTTACACATCGCCACGACCGGCCGGCCAGGGCCGGTGCTCGTCGACCTTCCGAAGAACGTGCAGCTGAACAACGTCGTGCCCGACTACGACGCCCCGCTCAATCTGCCCGGCTACCGACCGGAGCCGCCAGCCCCTCGGCCCGAGCAGATCGCCCAGGTGGCGGCGGCCATCAGGCGGGCGAAGCGGCCCGTCATCTACGCCGGTGGCGGCGTGATCACCGGCGACGCCTCCGACGAGCTCCGCGAGCTCGTCCGCAAGACCGGCATCCCCGTGACGATGACGCTCATGGGCCTCGGCGCGTATCCGGCCGGTGACCCGCGCTGCCTCGACATGCTGGGCATGCACGGCAGCGTCTACGCCAACTACGCGGTGGATCAGGCCGATCTGCTCATCGCGATCGGCGTGCGGTTCGACGACCGCGTCACCGGCAAGGTGGCCGAGTTCGCCCAGCACGGGTTCATCGTCCACATCGATATCGACGCGTCCGAGATCAACAAGAACAAGCTCGTCCACGTGCCGATCGTGGCCGACGTGGAGGATGCGCTGCACGCCCTCAACAAGGTCGTGGACAAGCCCGCGGCGCCGCTCGACGACTGGTACCGGCAGATCGACGAGTGGAAGCGGGAGGACCCCTTCTCCTACGACACGACCTACCCAGGCATCCTCGCCCAGGAGGCGATCGATCAGCTGTCACGGCTGACGGCCGATCGTAAGACGATC
>JBJTBO010000007.1:0-3956 GCA_046091445.1 Planctomycetaceae bacterium
CGCCTCCAGGCGTGCGAAGGAGCGTCGTGAACCAGTGGGCAACGGCGTTACTCACGATTCTCGTCTGAGGGACTCAGAGTGACGATTGGATGGCGTCGAATCGCTTCGGCCAGCGCCCCGCCTCCGAATCCTCATGGATGAACGGACGATAGACCAGACCGATCGAGTTGCCTCGCGTCCACCCGCTGGATCACTGGCGATGTGTACGGCCAGTCTGCGGGGCTCGCGCACAGCCCTGCCGTCACCGGCTTCAACACCACATACTCGACGGCACGTCGAATCTCGTCTTCGTTTCGCAGCACGCGGTCATAGCACTCGCGTTGCCAAAACGCTCCCGAGCGGCCGAGCAACCGGCTGCACGCGCGTCCGGTGTAGCCTCGCAGGGATTGCAGGATGCGCTGTCGTGGCGTTCGTGATGGAGTGGCACTCACCGATCGCGAAGGGCCGTGACACGCTGCCTCGAGCGGACGAAAGACCATGTGGATGTGGCTCGGCATCACGACATGCGCCAGGAGGTCGTAGCGCAACCCGGCGCCATGCAGGATGGCGGCATGCACGATGTCCGCGAGGTCGCGACGTGCGAACCAGCGGACCTCTGGTGCCGCATCGAGGCACCGTTCCCACTCGATTCGCATGCCCGGCAGCCACGGTGAGGAGCGCGACGGAGGGCATTTTCCGTTCGGAGTGCCCGTGCTGCTTCCCGACGCTCCGGGTCGCGACAGGCCCCGGGCGGGACGACTGCCTGCAAGTGCAGCAGTCACGAAATAGGTGCCGCCGGCTACGTCAAGATGAGGCAGTCGGCGACGGCGAAAGACACCATCCATGTGGAAAAGTATACATAAGTACACTTATCCAAGCAAGTCGCGGGCCGTGTAGTTCCTTCTGCCTGTGTGTGGCGCACGCCTCCAGGCGTGCGAACCAGCAGCGGTGGAGGAGTGGATGAGTCGTTTCCAGGAGGAGGCCAGAGTGGGAGGTGGATGTCTTGTGGCGTGGGGGACGCATTCGCACGCTGGAAAGCGTGCGCCACGAGAGGTTGGGGCCGTGCGTTGTCGTCTGCCCGACGTGGCGCACGCCTCCAGGCGTGCGAACCAAGGTAGCGATCACGCTCAGGCAGCGCCTCACCCGACGACACGCACCGCGATCCGCCGCACGGCCCGCCCCACAACGCGACCGCCGGATCGCGTGCCGGGAACCGTCGCAATTACAGCGCGTCCTCGGTACGGAGGGTGACCTCGATGAGCCGCTCCATCACTTCGGCGGGCGATTCGTGCGGGAAGTTCGTCAGCACGACCTCCTTCGCGTAGAGCTTGCCGATGTAGCGGCGGTGCTTCGCGGCCGAGGCACGGCTGGCAAGGAAGTCGCGATGGGCGGAGTTGATGAGAATCTCGTTGGCGGGTGCGTCGTAACGGGACCGCCAGGGTCGGCCGTGCTCCGCCTCGAGGCGATAGCCGGGCAGGCCCCGGCCTCCGGCAGTGCCCGCGTCGGCATCCACAAGAAACTTCAGCTCCACCCGCTCGTGCACCTCGATCTCCGCCTGACGTGCCGTCGCCTCCACCGTCACGATGCCCACCACGGACGACGCCACGCGACAGGACGCCCCGTCGGTTGCGATTCCCGCTTCGCCGGCCACGATCCGCCAGCCGATCGATACGCCCGGGATCGGCACGCCCGCCGCGTCGGTCGCCGTCGCCGTGAAGAGGCACGACCCGCCGGGCGGCCGGCGCGGATGGCGGGGTGAGATCCGCACGGCGGCCAGCGGCCCTGCCTCTGCGGGGAAGAGCGCCGGCGTCGGCGGAGGATCTTCGCCTGTCGCCTGCCGTCGTGCCGGCTCGCGGCCACCGCGCGTCGATCCCGATGCCCCGGTGCCTCCGCGCTCCTGCAGCGACGGCTCGGTCTTGGGGATGTCGAAGAAGAGGTAGTCCTCCTGCGGCAGCTCGGCGAGCGCGGAGGCGAAGGCCTTGTGCACCTGCTTGAGGATCTGCCTGCTCGCCCGCTCGGCCTCCGCCTGCTCGCGGTCGGCGACGGCCGCGGCGATGTCGGCCTCGATCGCGGGCGCGACCTCTGCGAGCGTGTCGAAGGCCGCGTCCGGCACGATCCCCGAGCGGGTGCCGGGTGCGAGCGCGAGCGCCTCGAAATCGACGAGACCCTCGAGGCGGCGATCGGTCCAGGGCGCGTGCTGGAAGGGCAGCAGTTCGGCGATGTCGGCGAGCACCCGCGTGCCGTCCTTGCAGAGGGCGATGCCTCCCGGCCCGGTCGCGTCGTCCCCGCGGAGATACAGTTCCACGCCCACGTCGCCGAGGGGCGTGGCATACCGGCGCGGGATCTCGAGCCGTTCGCCGTCAAACTCCCGCGGCACCACGCGGGTCTCGCGTCGCGCCACCGTGTCCACGACGTCGATCGTCACGCCGGTGTTGCGGATCCGGTCGCGGAGTTCCGCCGACAGGTAGCGGGCGATCTTCTCCCCGGTGACGAGGTTCTTCGTCGCCTCGAGCAGCGGTCCCACGAGCACCCGCGTGCCGCGTGCGGCCAGCCGGCCCCGCACCGGGCGGATCGTGTACTGCCGCCTGCCGCGGACGAGGTGCAGTTCCCGGATGCCGCCCGTGCCGCCGCCCGAGGTCATCCGCAGCTCCTCGCCGAGGCTCCAGAAGCTCAGAAGGCCGATGCCAAACTCGCCATGCACACCCCGGCGGTCGGGCGCGTCGAGATGCCGCTTCATCGAGTCGCACAGGTGCGTCGCGATCCGCTCGAAGTCGGGCCGACCGTCTGCGGCGGGGGCGACACCCCGGCCGTCATCCTCCACCTCGAGAAACATCCGCCGCTGGGAGCGTCGCCGCACGATGCGGATGCTCGTCGACCCGGCGTCGATCGCGTTCTCGGCCAGCTCGCAGATCGCCTTGAGCGGATGGGTCTGTGAGTGGGCGATGATCGTGATGGCGTTCCACTGGTCGCCGATCTTGAGCGTGCCGGTGGTGGTCTGTGCGACGGTCTTCATGCGTCCAATCGTCGAGGACGACCGGACGCCGGTCAACGCCCCTCGCGTCGTGTCGGGCCCGCGGTGCGATGTGGCCGTCACGCGATGACGTCGTGGACGACGCGGCCGTGCACGTCGGTCAGGCGGAAGTCGCGGCCCGCGTAGCGGTAGGTGAGCCGGGTGTGGTCGAAGCCGAGCAGGTGGAGCATCGTCGCGTGCAGGTCGTGGACGTGCACCCGGTTCTCCACGGCCTGGAAGCCGAACTCGTCGGTGGCACCGTGCACGTGCCCGCCCTTCACGCCGCCACCGGCCATCCACATCGTGAAGCCGTGATGGTTGTGGTCGCGGCCGCTCGATGAGCCCGAGTTGGCGCCCGGCTTCGGCAGCTCGACGGTGGGTGTGCGGCCGAACTCGCCGCCCCACACGACGAGCGTCTCGCCGAGCATGCCCCGCTGCCGCAGGTCGCGGAGCAGGGCCCCGATCGCCTGGGAGCACTCGCCCGCGAGTCGGCGGTGGTTCTTCTCGATCTCGTCGTGGCTGTCCCAGGGCTGCCCCTGGCCGTGCCAGAGCTGGATGTACCGCACGCCCCGCTCCACGAGCCGCCGGGCGACGAGCGTCTGCCGGGCCTGCACCGTGTCGCCGTACATCGCCCGCACGTGGGCCGGCTCCTGCTCGATGTCGAAGGCGTCGGTCGCCTCGAGCTGCATGCGGTAGGCGAGCTCGAAGCTCTGGAGCCGCGCCTCGAGTTCGGCGTCGTTCTGGCGGGCCTCCTCGTGGCGGCGGTTGAGCGCGGCGAGCAGGTCGAGCAGACGACGCTGATCGGCGCGGGCCAGTCCCGACGCGGTACGGATGTTGGCGATGAGCTTCTCGCTCTCGCGATGCTTCGTGACGCTGTAGGTGCCCTGGAAGGCTCCCGGCAGAAACGCCGACTGCCAGTTTTCCGAGCCCTTGATCGGTTAGCCGCCGGGGCACATCGCGATGAAGC
>JBJTBO010000008.1:0-8760 GCA_046091445.1 Planctomycetaceae bacterium
TGAGCGGGTCGGCCCCGGTGAGCACGAGGATGTCGCCGACTCCCCCCTCGATGATCTGTGCCTCGATCGACGCGAGCCACGTGTCGCCGAAGCCGCCGTCGGGGCCCCAGCCATGGACGAGCAGCCCCGAGTCACGGGCCCTGTCGACGCGGTTGCCCCATGTCTTCGCCCCCCACATGAACTCGATCACGAGATGGTAATCCCGCCAGTCCTCGAGCGTGATGAGGCCGCCGAAGCCCTCTCCCGACACCCGCAGCACACCATCCGCCACGGTGAACACCTTCTGCGGATCGGTGTACTTCGTCTCCTTGTGCCAGACGTAGAAGTGCTCGAGGTTGTGCCCATTGAAGAGCTTCACCGGCCCCTCGACCGGCGTGCGGGCATGGCCGCGGTCCCGCGGAGTCGCCGGCGCGCCGGGCAGTTCGCGGATCATGACGTTCCGGAAGGCGACGGGGTCGCCGTGCCCGGCGAAGCCGAAGTGGCCCCGCGTGCGTGTGACGCCCGGCGGCAGGGCCCCGTCCTTCGACTCGGTCACCGTGTCGAGGTCGACGTCGAGGATCGTGAAGCCGTTGAGGTCGACGCGGTAGCGGTTACCACGCACCGTCACCTCCTGGAAGTTCCACTCGCCCGTCGGACGGAGGAAGCCGCGGGCGGCCGGGGCGAGGCCGTACGCGGAACCGTGCGACTGACGCGGGTCGATCGCCGCATGTTTCTCGTGCTCCGAGTCGAGCACCTGCAGTTCGATGCCGTCGAGGTGCGGCTGCCCCTTGCCGTCGTAGCGGATCGCGAGGCCGTTGTTGCCGCCGGGGGGCAGCCGAAACTCGAGCCGCGCGACGAAGTCGCCGTATTCCCTCTCCGTGAAGAGGGTGCCCGCCGTGCCCGGCTTGCAGACGAGCGTGCCGTCGACCACCTCGTAGGCATCGACGCCGCCCGTCCAGCCGCCGAGATCGCGGCCGTTGAAGATCGGCTCGAAGCCGAGTTCGTGGCGGTCCTCGGCCGCGAGGAGCGCGTTGGCCTCGACGGGCGCGATCTCGCGGATGAACAGATTCCGGAAGAAGAGCTCGTTGCCATGGTTCTGCAGCTCGATCTGGCCGCGCGGATCGATCGGCAGTCCCCGCTCCCAGACGTTCTCCATCACGACGTCGTCCACGACCGTGCGGCCGTTGAGCACCACGGTGGCGCGCTCGCCCACCATGCGGATGAAGAAGGTGTTCCAGTCGCCCACAGGCCGGTCGGCCTTCGCCGAGGGAAAGCGCGGGTGGTCGCGGTTGTTCCAGAAGGCGCCCGAGCCGTTTTCGGCACCGTGCTTGAAGTAGTCGGCGTGGGCCGTGTCCCAGATCTGCACCTGCGGGCTGCCACGGAGGTAGATGCCGCTGTCGCCACCGGCGTGGATCTTCCAGTCGACGGACAGCTCGAAGTCGCCGTAATCCTTCGCGGTGCAGAGGCTCTGCCCCTTGCCGTCGAAGCGCAGCACGCCGTCCACGACGCTCCAATGCGCGCGCATGCTCGCGTCGGCCTCGGACTGTGCCGCCGCGAGCGCCTCGGCCGACATCGCCCTCCGCGTCTTCGGGTTGCCCACGAGACCCTTCCAGCCGGTGAGATCGGTCCCGTTGAAGAGCGGCGTGAAACCGGCGGCCTTCTGCATGACGCTCGCGAGCGTCACCTCGGCACCTCCCTGCCGCATGCTCTCGTCGGCGGCCTCCATGAAGGCGTAGATCTCGAGCGTCTCCTCCGGGCTCACCGGCGCGATGCCCGTGCGGAAGAACTGCACGATCTCCACGACGAGCGGGCGGTAGCCGTCATAGGTGCCGACGGCGGCCTCCCCCTTCTGGCCGCGGGCGGTCCCGCCGTAGCCCTTCGCCTCGCGAAAGGTCCCGGTCCGGCCGTCCGACCAGGTTCCATGCACCACGATCGCCCCATCCTCGGCGGTGCGGCGCACCGACTGGCATCCCGTGCCGAGCACGGTGAAGAGCGATTCGACGCCGTGGATGCCGTACCAGAACAGGTCGGGATGGCTGGGTTCGAGGCTCGCGGGGCTCGTCGTCTCGCAGGACTGCACGCGGCCGAGCGAGCCCGCCCGCACCTGCTGCGTGGGAGCGCCGTAGCGCAGGGAGGACGACGAGAACACCGGCACCCCCGCGAGGACCGCCTCGCGGTAGATCGTCACGGCGTCGGCGAGCGAGCCCGCCACCGGCTTGTCGATGAAGACCGGCTTCCCGGCGGCGAACACGGGGCGGACCTGTTCGAGGTGCGGGCGGCCGTCGTTGGTCTCGAGCAGCACGGCATCGACCTGCCCCAGCAGTTCGTCGATCGAGCCGACGATCTTCACGCCCAGCTTCTGGATCTCCTCCGTGTAGGCGGGCACGCGCGAGACGCTGCTCTCGATGTCGCGGCTGCCCTGGGGGTACGCCGCCACCACCAGGCAGTCGGCGAGCTCCGGTGGCGCGGCCGGGTCGTTGAGCAGTTTCGTGAAGGCGATCGCGTGCGATGTGTCGAGGCCGATGATCCCGACGCGGATCGGTTCGGCCGCCGCGGGGAACGCGAGGGTCGAGGCGAACGCGGCGAAGACGGTGACCGACAGGCGGCACAGGAAGGCGAGGCGGCGAACCATCGGGAGGGCTCCTGCGAGGGAGGCAGCGGCGCGGGAACAGGTCGGTGCCCGGCACCGATGACGCGGACATTGGAACGCCGCACGGAGCCGCGGTAAACCGCCGTGGGCCGCGCCGAGGCGCCGGCTGTCGTCACCCGTCCACGGCTACCGGGACTTCTTCGCAGCGGCCTTCCGCTTCGCCGCCGGCTTCGGGCCCTTCGCCGTGCCGGGCCGCGTGCGAGACCGCGCCGCCTCGCGGCCGTCGACGAGCACCTCGATCTGGCCGTTCTCGACGCGGTAGAGCCAGCCGTGGATCCGCGGAAGCGTCCCGTGCTCGTGCCTGTTTCTGATCAGGGCGAGATTGCGGAGGTGCTTGATCTGCAGCTTGACGTTCTCGGCGGTGAGGATTGCCAGCTTCTCGTCGCGGGTGAGGTTGCGTCCGGCGGCGATCCGGTCGGCCGCCTCCTTCGCACCGGTCGAGATGCAGAGCCAGTCCGCGATGTAGTTTTCGTGGACGCCGTCCTCGATGGCCGCGATGCCGCCGCAGCGGGTGTGGCCGCAGACGATGATGTCCTCGATCTTCAGGTGGACGACCGCGTATTCGAGGATCGACGCGATGTTCACGTCGTTGAAGGCCACGATGTTGGCGATGTTGCGGTGCACGAACATCGTGCCCGGCTTCGACGCGGTGATCACGTCCTCACTCACGCGTGAGTCGGAGCATCCGATCCAGAGCACCTTCGGCGACTGCCGTGCCGCGATCGACCGGTAGTACGCCTCGTTCGGGCGGAACTCCCCAGTGACGAACCGGGCGTTGCCTTCGAGCAGTTCGCTGATCATGGAATGCTTCCTGCTGATGGGGAACCGCCGGTGGGTCGGCGAGATGGAGAAATCGTCAGGTGCGCGACGTGCCGGAGGCTACCGTGCCGGGGGGGCGCACGCCACCGACCGCCTCGGAACGCGCGGGGTGAATTCCGGTCACCACCTTGCATGTCCTCGAAAGCCGGACGTATAGTCGGTTTCGGCGGAGCAGACATGGCTTGGAACGAGGCACGAAGCCTTTCGTCCGACCAACGTGTGAGAAACGACCCGCCGATGCGCCCCTTTCGCTCGTCGCTGATCGTGCGACCCTGCCGTGCGATGGCCGTGTTCGCACCACGCCCTGGCACCCGCCCGAGTGTGCCGAGCGATCGGTGTCTCTGGTGCTTCTCCTGTCTGGGATCGCGAGCGGTCGTCCTCGTGGCGGTCGTCGCGCTGATCGCATCGGGGGTGCGACTTCCGGCTGCGGATTTCATCGGGGTGTCTGTGAGGCACACGTATGAGCCGGTGTCGGGTGCACCCCGACACGAGGCGCCTGTCGAGGACGCAGAAGAGCAGGAGGAGGCCGAGAAGGAGCATGAGACGACCGGGTCGGGCGCGTGCTTCATGGTCGCCCGCGGCGGCCCTTCGCTCGAGATCGAAGCGGGCGGATTCCTGCACACCGCCGCCCGTGCCCCGGGATCGTGCCGGATGCCACGGGGCATTCTCACGATCCGCGGATCACCCCGTGCCTGCTGCACCCGCGCCGCTCGGCCCCATGTCACGTCACCGTCGTCGGTGGTCGTGAGCGGCCGTCGCCGGCGTGTTCGTGCAGGGCAACCCGCGGCGCCGGCCCGCGGGACGAGCGGTGGGATCCTGGCGAGGCGCGATCACGGCACCCCAACACGGGTGGTGTGCGCCCCGCGCGGAGCGTGCGATGCGTGTGACCGACGAGGATCGTGAGGCGGTGCGCCGACACGTCGCGCGGGCGGCGAGCCTGCTGCCGGCGCAGGGGCCGATCGGCGCGTTCGTCGCGCGGAATCCGCTCGAGGGATTCGAGGATCGACCCTTCGAGGCCGCGGTGGAGAGTGCCGCGCAGCTGTACGGCGCGGAGCCCTACCTGGCGGAGAGCGTCTATCGGGAGGCGCTCGCCAGCGGGCGGATCGGCCGCTGCGACATCGACGCCGTGCTCGACTCGGAACTGGGCCCGAGCGCCGCGACGCTCCTCGCAGGTGGTCGGGTGAGGCTGATCGACGTCCTGCGGCACCTGCTGTGCGTGGGGCTCCGTCACGAGTCCGATACGGCGGTGCGCTGGACGCTGACGGAGAGCGACACGCTCGAACGGCTGCGCGACGACCTGACCGGGCCGTGTCGTGCCCGCCTGCTCGCCGGCGCCGACCCGCGGCTGTCGGGACGGGCGGCGGAGCGGGCGGTGGCGAGCGACCTGTGGCATGCCTGCGTGGAGTCGACGGCCGGAGGACGTGCCGCGCTTCGGCATCACGGCCCTCCGGTGCGGCCGCGCGACCTCATCAGGGCCGTGCGTCCGGAGATCGACCTCGATGACCTCGTCCACCCCCGGCTGATCCGACTCGTGGCGGCTCACCTGGATCAGGGCGTCGCGGACTGGCCGCTGCCCGGGCGCTCGCAGGGGCTGCTCGGCGCGGCCGCCGCGCTGTTCGCCCGTACTGGACCGTGCGAGCCATGGACCGCCGAGCTTGGCGGGCGGTTTGCGGACATCGCCGCGCGGTGCGCCGCCCGTGAGCCGTCCACTGACGTCGCGATCGATGTCAGCGCCGAGGAACTCACGTCGCTGGGCATGCCGCGGGAGGCCTGGGCGGACATGATCGTCGCCTCGCTCGTGGCGCTGCAGGGCTGGGCGGGAATGGTACGGCAGCTCGAGGAGCGGACCGACCTCATGCCGCTCGTTCGCCTTCCCACGCGCCTCGCCGACTTTCTCGCGCTCCGGCTCGTCTTCGACGGGGCCGCGGCGCGGTGGGCCGCGCGACGGCTTGGCGACCACCCGCCCGCCCGGAACGGCGCGCGCGGTCTCGCGGCGCTCTGGTCGGAACTCGCCGACCGGCATCCACCCGACCGCGGCCCCGGCACCCTGTCGCGGGCGCTGCTCCTCCATCAGCTCGCCCAGCTGCTCGGACTGTCGGCGACCGACCTGCGCGACCTCGAGCCACGGGAGGTCGCCGGACTCGAGGCGGTCATCCACGGCTTCGACGCCGTCACCCGTCGTCGGCTCCTGCATCGGGCGTACGAGCGCCGACTGACGACCACCGTCCTCGACGCGCTGACGGCCATGCCACCGGCGCCTCCGCCGGCGGCCGCCGGGCCGAGGGCTCAGCTGGTCTTGTGCATCGACGATCGCTGCGAATCGCTGCGGCGCCATCTGGAGGAGGTCGCCCCCGACGTCGCCACGTTCGGGGCGGCCGGCTGCTTCGCCGTGGCGATGACCTACCGGGGCATCGATGATTGGCATGCGACGCCCCTCTGTCCGATCATCGTCCGGCCGGCGCACACGGTGACCGAGGTGCCGGACGGCCGTCACGCGTCGCAGCACCGGTCGCGGCAGCGTGCGCGACGCTGGGTCGGCCGCGTGCGTGGACTGTTCGAGGCGGGCACCCGCTCCCTCTTCGTCGGCGGACTCGTGACGAGCGTGGGAGGGGCCGTCGCGGCGGTGCCGCTCGTCACGCGCGTGGTGCTGCCGCGGTGGACGGCGAACGTGTCGCGGTCCGCGGCCGCATGGCGGCCGGTGCGCACGCGGCTCGAGCTCGACCGCACGACACCCGAGCCGCTTCCCGACGGCACGCGGTCCGGCTTCGACATCACCGAGATGGCGGCCATCGTCCGCAGGCTGCTCGAGGACATCGGCCTCACGAGCGGCTTCGCCCGGCTCGTCGCGGTGGTGGGACACGGTTCCACGAGCCTCAACAACCCGCACGAGAGCGCGTACGACTGCGGCGCGTGCGGCGGCGGTCGTGGCGGACCCAACGCACGCGCCTTCGCGCTCATGGCGAACGAGCCGGCAGTCCGCGCGCGACTCGCCGGCGACGGGCTCGTGATCCCCCCGGACACCTTCTTTCTCGGCGGCATGCTCGACACCTGCTCGGAACGTCTCGAGTGGTACGACGTCGAGCGCGTGCCTGCGACGCACCATGACGACCTCGGCGCGTTCGTGCGGGACTGCGACGTCGCCCGTGCCCGCGACGCCCAGGAGCGGTGTCGCCGCTTCGACGCGGTGTCCCTCGCCATCGAGCCTGCGGAGGCGTTGCGCGCGGTGGAGGCACGGGCGGCCGATCTCGCCCAGGTGCGGCCCGAATACGGTCACGCGAGCACGGCGCTCTGCATCGTGGGCCGGCGCCGTCGGACACGGGGGCTCTTCCTCGACCGGCGTGCGTTTCTCGCCTCCTACGATCCCGACGCGGATCCGGACGACGCCATCCTCACGCGCACGCTCGCCGCCGTCGGACCGGTATGCAGCGGCATCAGCCTCGCGTACACGTTCTCGCGGATCGATCCGCGGCGGTACGGGGCGGGCACGAAGCTCCCGCACAACATCACGGGACTCATCGGGGTGATGGACGGCCTCGCGGGCGATCTGCGGACGGGGCTGCCCCTGCAGGGCGTGGAGATCCACGAGCCGGTGAGGCTGATGGTGGTCATCGAGACCACGGCGGCGCGGCTGCGGCGTGTCCTCCACGCGCTTCCGGGCGTCGAGCGGCTGGTGCGCAACGGATGGGTGCACACCGTGTGCTGGCCGCCCGACGGCGGTCGGCCGGAGGTGTACGACCCGTCGTCCGATCGCTTCGTCGCACACGGCGGCACGGCCGCCAGGCTGCCCGTCGTGGCCCGCTCCGCCGACTGGTTCCGCGGCAGTCGCGAGCACCTGCCTCCGGCGCTCGTGGAACCGGTCGGCGCCGGGCAGGAGGTGCCGGGATGACCGACGTGGTCTCGCTCCGACAGCTCGAGTCGTGGATGGTGGTCCTGCTCGTCGCGGCCCCGGCGGCATCTCTCGCGGCCATCGGCATCCCGGCGCTCGTGGGCAGACCTCCGTCCGAGCGGGTCACGACGCGGGCCGTGGCGATCGGGTTCACGGTCGCGCTCCTGGCGGCGCTCGGCATCCTCGTCACGGCCGCGTGGCGCGGCTTTCCGGAGGAGGTGGTGCACCTCGGCACGCTCTTCGCGGTGGGCACGCACGCGGCCACGATCGACCTCGTGGCCGACGCGCTGTCGATCCCCTACGTCTGCTTCTCGACGGGCCTCTGCGCGCTGGTCAACGCCTTCGCCGGACGCTACCTGCACCGTGAGCCGGGGTTCACACGATTCTTCGTCCTGCTGTCGCTCTTCGGCGTCGGGATGAACCTGCTCGTGCTCGCCGGCAGCATCGACATGCTCTTCGCCGGCTGGGAGTGCGTGGGCATCTCGTCGACCCTCCTGATCGGATTCTTCCACGAGCGCCGGGCGGCGGTTGCGGCGGCGCTGCGCGCGTTCGTGACGTATCGCGTCTGCGACGTCGGCCTGCTCGCCGCGGGCGTCGTGCTCCACCACGCCGTCGGCTCGGGAGACTTCGATCGTGTCTTCGTCGGCGCGTGGCCCACGGCGCGCTGCCTCCTGCCCGAGACGACCGCGGGCCTGGCGGCCGTCCTGCTCGTCTGGGCGGCGCTCGGCAAGAGCGCGCAGGTGCCCGTGTCGGGATGGCTCCCGCGCGCCATGGAAGGCCCCACGCCGTCGAGCGCGATCTTCTATGGTGCGCTCTCCATCCACGCGGGCGCGTACCTGCTCTTGCGCTGTGCGCCGCTGCTCGATGCCGCCCCCTGGGTCTCGAGGCTCCTGCTCGTGATCGGACTCGTCACGGCCGTCCAGGCGGCGGTCGTGCGCAGTGTGCAGACGGATCTCAAGGGGATGCTCGCCTACGCGTCGATGACCCAGGCGGGTCTCATCCTCGCGGAGATCGGCGCGGGCTGGCGCCTGCTGCCGCTCGTGCACGTCATCAGCCACGCCATCATCCGCAGCCTGCAGATTCTCCGCTCGCCGTCGGCACTGCACGATCGGCACGAGCTCGCCGCCTCGCTGGGTGGGCCTCCCGACGCCGTGCCACCGTGGCTCGTCCGGCAGCTCCCCGTGCGGGTGCAGGAGGTGCTCTACCGGGTGGCGTTCGAGCGTGGGTTCGAGGACGCCTTCGTGGGCCGGTGGCTGCTCGGCCCGGTGGTCGCGGGGATCGAGGCGGCCGCGGCCCTGGAACGTCTGGTCGTGCGACGGCTCGGCGGGGGCGGCGACGCGGCAGGCTCGTGGCGGCGCGATCGGGGGGCATCATGACTCCGGAGGCGTCGTTCACACTCGCGGCCGTGCTCGTGTGCGTCGTCGCG
>JBJTBO010000009.1:0-2437 GCA_046091445.1 Planctomycetaceae bacterium
ATCACGACGCTCGAGGAGGTTTTCCGCGTCGCGAAAAAGGTCGAGGACTGAGCCGCCCGGGCCGCCTCGATTGGCACGGGGTGGTGAGCTTGCGACCGCATTCGCACGCCTCTCCCCTGTGGCGCACGCCTCCAGGCGTGCGAACCGACGCCGCCCAGTCGAAAAATCTTCTCGGCCGCGCGGGACTTTTCCTCTCGGCCCGCGCATAATCGGACTGGGGAGAGCGGCAACGGTCAGGGGTCTGCCGCTTCCCGGGACGGCGCCGGCGTGGTCGCGTCGATTCTTTTCATTCCCGGCCTGCGCAGGCACACTGTGGGTGCCGGCGGGACCGCCGTGGATGCTCGACGCGAGGCGCGGCTCTGGGCCGGGCTGGCGGGGGACCATGGCAGGCTGGCGACCAGGGTGGCATATCCATGAGTACGGCATCATCCCAGGTTCTGGCCTACCTCGACCGCCTCCTCAAGCTGGCGGAGGAGAACGGCGCCACGGAGGTGCGGATCGCCGCGGGAATGGCGCCCGTGCTGCGGATCGACGGGCAGGCCCGTCCGATCAAAGCCAAGCCGCTCCCACCCGACGAATTCGCCATGCTGCTCGAGGCGCTCGCGCCCCCAGGGGGCGGCGCCGGGAAGTTCTCGTTCTCGTCGGTGCTCGGACCGACCGTCGGCCAGCTCATCGACGTCCAGGGCACGCAGGTCCTCCAGTTGCACAAGGACGCCGCGGCCGAAGCCGCGGCCCCCGCCTCCCTCCCGTCGAGCTTCGAGCTCGACATCCAGGAGGCCCCCAAGGAGAAGACGGCGGCCCCGATCCCCGTCGCCACCGACGAGCCGAAGGTGGTCACGGGCACGATCCACATCGACAAATTGCTCACGGCGGCCGTCCAGGGGGGCGTGAGCGACATCCACATCACGGTCGGGCTGCCGCCGGTCTTCCGGCAGGACGGCCACATGCGGCCGCAGCAGACGAAGGTGCTCACCGGCGACGACACGAACGGGCTCATGAAGTCGATCACGCCGGAGCGATGCCAGGCGGAGTTGGCCGAGAAGGGGGGCACCGACGTCGGCTTCGCGTTCAAGGACCTCGCCCGCTTCCGTGTGAGCGTCTTCAAGCAGCGCGGCACGGTCGCGATGGTGCTGCGGCAGATCCCGACCAAGCTGCTCACGCCCGAGCAGTTGGGCCTGCCGGACGTCTGCAAGAAGATGGTCACGCGGCCCCGCGGCCTCTTCCTCGTGACGGGCCCGACGGGTTCCGGCAAGAGCACCTCGCTCGCCGGCCTCATCGACTTCATCAATGCCAACTACGAGCACCACATCATCACGATCGAGGACCCGATCGAGTTCTACCACTACTCGAAGAAGAGCACGGTGAACCAGCGGGAGATCGGGACCGACGTGCCGAGCTTCGCCGAGGCGCTCCGCCGCGCCCTGCGGCAGGATCCCGACGTCATCCTCGTCGGTGAGCTTCGTGACCTCGAGACGATCGAGGCGGCCATCTCCGCGGCGGAGACGGGCCACGTCGTCTTCGGCACGCTCCACACGACCGGCGCTCAGGGCACCGTCAACCGCATCATCGACGCGTTCCCGACCAACCAGCAGGAACAGGTGCGCACGCAGCTCTCCACGGCGATCATCGGCGTGCTCTCGCAGACGCTCCTGCCGAAGATCGGCGGCGGCCGCTGCGCCGCCTACGAGGTGCTCGTGGTGACGCCCGCCATCGGCAACCTCATCCGCGAAAACAAGACCTTCCGCATCAACTCCGCGATCCAGACCGGTGCGAAGCTCGGCATGCAGCTTCTCGACGATCACCTCTTCAAGCACTGGCTCGAGAAGCGGGTGACGGAGGAAAACGTGCTCGCGAAGGCGCAAAACGTGGACGACCTCGCCTCCCGCATCGCGAAGGCGAAGGCGGGCGAGATCGAGGACGACGAGGTGCGAGCCAAGAAGGCGTCCCGCGAACTGGCCCACTGAGACGACACACCCCCGGCGACGCGACCGGCGCGTCTCGAAGGCGACAGACGGACCGACGACGATGGCAATCACGCGGCTCGGACAGATTCTCCTCGACCTCGGCCTGATCGACGAGCAGCAGCTCGAGACGATCCTCGAGGAGCAGCGCAACCAGGGAGGCGAGCCGCTCGGCAAGGTCGGCGTGGCCCTCGGGTTTTACACCGAGGAGCAGCTCGGCGAGGCGCTCGCCGAGCAGTGGGGCACGACGTTCGTCTCGCTCTACGACCGCCAGATCCCCTCGCACGGGCTCGCCCTCGGCAGCGAGCCGATGGCGCAGCTCTACCGCAGCGTGCCGCTGGCCCTCCCGGGTGACCGCCTCACGATCGCAACGGCCGAGCCGCAGAAGATGCAGGTCGCCGACGAGCTGCGCACGCTCTTGGGCTACGACATCCACACCTGCGTCGCGACGACCGCCGAACTCGAAAAGACGATCC
>JBJTBO010000010.1:0-6493 GCA_046091445.1 Planctomycetaceae bacterium
TCTGGTTCCGTGCGCCCTCCTCCGAGCGCGCGGCATCCCGGCCGCCTCGAGACGACCCTTCATGCCCAGCGTCTATGAGTACGACGTCCTCGTCGTCGGGGCCGGCCACGCCGGCGTCGAGGCGGCGTGTGCGGCCGCGAGGCTCGGTGCGAGAACGGCCCTGCTCACGGCCAACTGCGACACCGTCGGGCAGATGAGCTGCAACCCGGCGATCGGCGGCGTCGGCAAGGCCCAGCTCGTGCGCGAGGTCGACGCCCTCGGCGGCGTGATGGCCCGCGCGATCGACGCGACGGGCATCCAGTTTCGCGTGCTCAACCGCTCAAAGGGGCCGGCAATGCACGGACCCCGGGCGCAGGCCGACAAGCGGCTCTATCAGATGGAGGTGAAGCGGATCGTCGAGGAGACGGCAAACCTCCACCTGCGGCAGGAGACCGTGGAGGGACTCGTCGTCGAGCGGCAACCGACCGTCGCGCCGGGGGATCCGCCCTGGCGTGTCGTCGGGCTGCGGGTGCGCGGCGACGCCGAGTATCGGGCCGCCGCGGTCGTGCTCACGACCGGCACGTTTCTGCAGGCGATCATGCACGTCGGGGAGTCGACCACGGCGGGCGGCCGCGCCGGTGAGGGCACGACCGCGGGCCTGAGCCGGTCGCTCGCCGAACTCGGCCTCCGCATCGACCGCTTCAAGACGGGCACACCCTGCCGGCTGGCCGCCGCGTCGATCGATTTCTCCCGGCTCGAGGTTCAGCCCGGCGACGACGTCCCGCAGCCGTTCTCGTTCCTCACCGACACGATCGAGCAGGAGCAGCTCGTCTGCTGGATCACGCGGACCACCCCCGAGATCCACGACCTCATCCGGGCCAACCTCCACCGCGCGCCGATGTTCACCGGGCAGATCGATTCCCGCGGGCCACGCTACTGCCCGAGCATCGAGGACAAGGTCGTCCGCTTCGCGGACCGCGAGAGCCACCAGCTCTTTCTCGAGCCCGAGGGACGGCACACGCGGGAGATCTACGTCAACGGCATCTCCACGAGCCTGCCGCGCGACGTGCAGGATGCGATGATCCGTCTCGTGCCGGGCCTCGAGCGGGCGGTGATCATGCGCTACGGCTACGCGGTCGAATACGACTACTGCCCGCCCGACCAGCTCCACGCGAGCCTCGCCAGCAAGCGGGTGGCCGGCCTCTTCCTCGCCGGTCAGATCAACGGCACGACCGGCTACGAGGAGGCGGCGGCCCAGGGGCTCCTCGCCGGGGCGAATGCGGCGCTCGGGCTGGACGGCCGTGCGCCGCTCGTGCTCGATCGCCACGAGGCCTACATCGGCGTCCTCGTCGACGACCTCGTCACCCGCGGCGTGGACGAGCCGTACCGCATGTTCACAAGCCGCGCCGAGCACCGGCTCGCCCTGCGGCACGACAACGCCGACCGCCGGCTGACGCCGCGGGCCGCCCTCCTCGGACTCGCCGAGCCGGCGCGGGCCGCCCGTGTGGCCATGAAGACCGCCGCGATCGAGGCGGCACATGCGACGCTCACCGCCCGCCGCGTGGACGGCACACCGCTCGTCGACCTGCTCAAGCGGCCCGAGTGGACCTGGGCCGACTGCGTGGCGGCGGCCCCGGACGTCCGCGGCGTGCCGGCCGACGTCGCGTCGCAGATCATGCACGACGTGCGGTACGCCGGGTACGTCGCCCTCGACCGCGAGCGCATCGAGCGGCAGCGAAGGCATGCCGAGCGGCCGATCCCCGACGGCTTCGACTACGCCGGCGTGCGGCACCTCCGCGCGGAGGCACGGGAACAGCTCGACCGCATCCGTCCGCGCACGCTCGGCCAGGCAGGCCGGGTGCGCGGCGTCACGCCGGCCGATCTCGCGCTCGTGCTCGTGCATCTCGAAGGCCGCGGCGCCTGATGCGGATCATCCACATCACCGCCGGCGCCGGTGGCCGCATCTGCGGGTCGTGCCTGCACGACAACGCGCTCGTGCGGGCCCTGCGACGCCGCGGCCGCGACGCGCTGCTCGTGCCCGCCTACGTGCCCACGACGACCGACGAGGAGAACGTCGCCGAGTTGCGGGTGGTCATGGGGGGCGTGAACGTCTGGCTCCAGGAGCATATCCCGCTCTTCCGGCACACGCCGGCGCTTTTCGACCGATGGCTCGACGCGCCGGCGCTGCTCCGGTGGCTGTCGGGGCGCACCGGCGGCACGCTTCCGGCGGACCTCGGGGCGCTCACGGTCTCGACGCTCGAGGGGGAGCGGGGACACCAGCGGAAGGAGGTGGCGAAGCTCGCCCGCTGGCTCGCGTCGGAGGCACGCCCTGACGTGGTGCACCTGTCGAACGCGCTGCTCATGGGACTGGCACGCACGGTGAAGTCGACGGCGCGAACGCCGACCGTGTGCACGCTGTCGGGCGAGGACATCTTCATCGAGAAGATTCCGCCGCCGCACTACGCCCGCATTCGCGCCCTGCTCCGCGAGCGGGCCGCCGATGTCGATCGCTTCGTCGCCCTCGACGCGTTCTATGCCGGCTTCATGGCGGACTATCTCGACGTGCCGCGGGAGCGGATCGTCGTGATCCCGCACGGCGTCGATCTCGAGCTGTACCCGGCCGCGCCGCCCGACCTCATGCTGCGGCGGCAGGGCAGGGGAGGGGGGCATCGCGTGGGATATCTGGCGCGGGCGTGCCCGGAGAAGGGGCTCGATCGGCTCGTCGAGGCGCTCCCGCTGGTCGCCGCGCGGCACGACGTCGAGGTGGTCGCTGCCGGCGCGACGGTCGATGCGGAGCGGGACTACATCGCGCGCTGCCTCGCGCGGGCCCAATCGCTCGGTGTGGCCGACCGCTTCCGCTGGCTCGGCCAGGTGGATCTGGCGGGCAAGCTCGACCTGCTCGGCTCGGTCGACGTGTTCGCGATGCCCACGACGCATGCGGAGGCGAAGGGGCTACCCGTCATCGAGGCCATGGCCGCGGGCCTGCCCGTCGTCGCCTCCGCCCACGGCTCGTTTCCCGAACTGCTCGACGGGGAGCGGGCCGGGAGCCTGCACGTCCCGGGTGATCCGGCCGACATGGCCCGCGCGTTGGACGCCCTGCTGTCGGACCCGGCCCGCGCCGCCGCGTGCGGTCGGCACGGGCACGCGCTGGCGCGCACGCGGCACTCGGCCGACGGCATGGCCGCCGCACACGAGGCGCTCTACGCGGATCTGACCTGACCACCGCCGAACCGGTCGATCAGCGCGGCGTCTCGTTCCAGAGGATGCGCAGGTTCTTCGTCGCGCGGCCCGCGACGACGAGATCGGGCCGACCGTCCTGGTCGAGGTCGGCAGCCTTCATGTCCTCGACGGCGATCTCCGGGCCCGAGAGATCGCTCGCCCGCCAGGTCGTGCCGCGTCCATCGAGCGGCGTGAAGAGCCGGACGCCCGGCACTCCCCGTGGATTCATGGCCCGCCAGCCGACGACGACCTGGTCGCTGCCGGTCCCCAGGACATCCGCGACCACGACGGCATGGCCATCGACCAGGGACGTGTCGAGCTCATGCCGCGTCCATGCGTCCTCGGCCCGCGTCGGCTCGGTCAGCACCGCGGCCACGTGCCCGTGCATCGGCTCGATCGTGGCGACGAATCGGCCGCCGTCGGGGAGGCGGCCGTCACGCACCTCACCGGTCCACTGCTCGGAAAGCCGCCGGTGCCGCCAGGTGCCGGTGGAGCGGCCGAGCCAGAAGAGCCCCTCCTTCGCGCCGACGAGCAGCTCGTGTTCCGGGTCGTCGTCCCAGTTGATCGGCTGGAAGTTGTGGCTCGCATGGGTGAAGTCACTGACGAGCGCCAGCTCCCAGGCGGCGCGGGGGTCGGCCAGCATCCGGTACGCGAACACGCGGCTGCCGGCGCCGGCGTTGTCCGTGTTGCCACGGCCGTGGAGCGGCTTGACGACGAGCTCCCAGACGCCGTCGGGTGCGAGCACCCAGTGCATGCGGTGCACCGTGGGCTCGTGGTGCAGTCGCACGGGTTCCCACGGGGAGCGTCGGTCGGCGGGCGCGAGCAGATAGAAGACCGCGCCGCTCTTCGTCTCGTCGCTGGTCTCGCCCGGATTCCAGCCGGCGCCGACGGCGACCTCGCAGCGGCCGTCGCCGTCGAGGTCCCGCGTCGCGATGCAGACATTGTCCTGCGGAGTGAGTCCCGTGGCGATGACGTGCCGCCGCCACGTCGGGTTCTCGTACCACTGGATCGTCGTCTTGTCGGCAAGCAGGACGTCGTCGCGACCGTCCCCGTCGACGTCGGCGATCGCGATGCCATAGCCGATCTCCACCGCCGCGTCGATCTCCTCGGCGCGGAAGCGCGGCTCGGGGGGAGCGGCCGCCAAAGCGGTCGACCGGACGAGGATGCAGACGACCGCGGCGGCGCCGGCGATCGGGGACGAGGTGCGTTTCATGCCGTCAGCATAGCCCGGCCAGGTGCGCGCCGCTCACGCCCCGGGCGGGGGCGCGTGATCGTCGCCCGCGAGATCGCCGCCGTGCCGGCGCTCAGGGAACGCCAGCGAGGCGGCGACGCTCGTGCCGATCAGGAGCACGATCACGAGCAGCGACACGGCCGGATGGATGAGGTGCCCCTTGGCATGGACGTCCCAGCCGCCCTGCGCGGCGAGCCATTCGTTGTGCCGTGCCGCCTCGGCGATCATCTTGCAGCCCACGAACACGAGCACCGCGGAAAGCCCGTAGTTGAGGAACCGGAACATGTCCATGACGCCGGCCAGCAGGAAGTAGAGCGCCCGCAGCCCCAGGATCGCGAACACGTTCGACGTGAACGCGATGAACCGCATGTAGTGCGTGCCCGGGGTGACCACGCCGAGGATCGCCGGGACGCTGTCGACCGCGAAGAGCACGTCGGTGCTCTCCACGACGAGCAGCACGAGGAAGAGCGGCGTCGCCATGAGCCGGCCGTTCTCCCGGATGAAGAACCGGTCCCCGTCGGAGTGGGAGGCGACGGGGATGATCCGACGGATCGTCCGGATGAGCATGTTGTCGCCCGGGTCGTGCTCCTTCTCGCCGAACGCCAGCTTCACGCCGGTGTAGACGAGGAAGCCGCCGAAGACCCAGAGCACCCACTTGTAGCGCTCCACGAGTTCGGCCCCGAGGAGCACGAAGGTGAGGCGCATGAGCACCGCCCCGAGGATGCCCCAGAAGAGCACCCGGTACTGGTACTTCAGCGGCACGCCGAAGTAGGCGAAGACCACCGCGAACACGAAGACGTTGTCCATCGAGAGCGACCACTCGACGAGGTAGCCCGTGAGGAACTCGATGGCGGCCTGCCCGCCGAGCCATGCCCAGACGAGTCCGTTGAAGGACAGGGCCAGCGCCGACCAGAAGATCGTCCAGAACGTGCTCTCGCGGAGCGAGGGTTCATGGGACTTGCTGTGGAACACCGTCAGGTCGAGGACGAGCATCACCGTCACGAAGACGGCGAACGCGATCCAATGGACCGTCTGGATCGTCGCATCCCCGGCGGTGGAGTCGGGAACCGAGGCGACCGATGCGGCGAGAAGATGCACGGGGAGGCTTCTGGCGGGGAAGCCGTGCGGTCGCCACCCCGTGGCATTCCCTGCACGACCCGCGGAATCGTAGCAGGTCGCCCCGATGACGCGGATGGCCCATGTTTTGGAAGAAGTGCAAAGGGTCGAGACGATCCGAGGGCGTCGTTGCAAAAACGACACGCCTGGACGAGGCCCGTGGGTGCACGACCCGCATCTCCGCCATGATCGGCCGGCCGTCGAGCATGCGATCGGTTTGGCACGGATTGTGCAGTCTGTTCGCGACACGGCCGCTGGTGGTGGACCAGTGGCCGCGGCCCGGACGGGTCGCGGATCTTAGGCATCGAGACGCTCGGGTGTGGCGTCCGTTCGTCCTCCGCCGGCCAATCCGGCTTCGAGGGCCTTGCCGTCTTTCCGCGACCCGCCGGCCGCCGACGGGCGCGTGACCGATCGCGCAAGGCGACCCGTCGGACGCGGATGCCTCAGGCGAGCGACGGCGGGGAATCGTCGGCGTCTCCAGGGCGCTCGGCGCCGGCGAGGCCGGACACGAAGCTCGCGGTCATGGCCGCGAAGACCGGGGCGATGATGTCCCACTCCCGATCCTCGGCCTGGCACAACAGCAGGTACACGGCGTCGCCGGCCTTCACCGTGCGGATCTGTGCGGTGTTGGTGAGATCGAGGCAGTAGAAGTTGAGGTCGTAGCCGGCGAGTTCGTGCCCACGCACCTCGTCGGTGGCCCGCTCGGCGTCGAGGTCCCGGTACTCCGCCTGCATCTGTGCGACGACCGCACGCGCGAGCTCGTCCGGTGGGCCTCCCGCCGCGTGGCCGCTCACGGACCAGAAGCCGCCCCCCGGGGAATGAACGGACACGGCCGCGTGGCGCCCGGCTGCGTCGGAGACGTCCACCGACCAGTTGTCGGGGTACTGGAACGAGAGGCCGAACCGATTGAATCGCACGTCGCAGTCCTCGCACGCTGGCCGAAAGTCG
>JBJTBO010000011.1:0-6276 GCA_046091445.1 Planctomycetaceae bacterium
GCGCGGATCAAGCGGGAGGTGCCGATCTGGAAGTGCGAGGAGGGTCTCGACGGGTCGCGGCGCTGGGTGCATCCCGACATTCCCGCGGGGGTCGACGGGGCGCCGCCCGTGATCGCCGGGTCGCCCGGCACGCGCGGGGCGGCACGATGAGCGCGGATGTCGTCACCGGACGACTGATCGACCGGTTCGGTCGCCTGCACACGGACCTGCGGATCAGCGTGACGGATCGCTGCAACCTGCGCTGCACCTACTGCATGCCGGAGGAGGTGGTCTTCCGGCCGCGCGAAGAACTGCTCACCTACGAGGAGATCGCGCGGGTGGCCGCCGTCGCCTCCCGGCTGGGGGTGCGGACGATCCGGGTCACGGGAGGTGAGCCGCTCGTGCGTCGCGACCTCGCCGTGCTCGTGCGGCAACTCGTCGGGATTCCGGGCGTCGACGAGGTCGCGCTGACCACCAACGGCATCCTCCTCGCCGACCAGGCGCCTGCCTTGCGCGAGGCGGGGTTGACCCGGCTGAACGTCAGCCTCGACAGCCTGCGCGAGGAGGTCTTCGAACGCATCACCCGGCGGGCCGGCGTCGCGCAGGTGCTCGCGGGGCTCGCCGCGGCGAAGCGCGCCGGAGTCCGCACGATCCGCATCAACGCAGTCTCCATCCGCGGGCTCACCGAGGCGGAGATCCTCCCGCTCGCGGCGTTCTGTCGCCGCGAGGGATTTCATCTGCGCTTCATCGAGTTCATGCCGCTCGATGCCGACGGGGCCTGGGCGCGCGCGCAGGTCCTGTCGGGCGCGGAGGTGCGGGCGATCCTCGAACGGTCGCTGGGCCCGCTCCGGCGGGTCGACCGGCCGCCGTCCATCGATGCGGGACAGCCGGCGGTCGACTATGCGTGGGCCGACGGCGGGGGCCGTGTCGGGTTCATCGACCCGGTGACGCAGCCCTTCTGCGGACGGTGCGACCGGCTGCGCCTCACCGCGGACGGGCAGCTCCGCAACTGCCTCTTTTCGACGGTCGAGTGGGACGCGCGTCGCGTGCTTCGGGAAGGAGGCGACGACCAGGCCCTCGCCGCGCTTCTCCGCGACTGCGTCGCCGCGAAGCGCGCGGCCCATGGCATCGACACGCCCGCGTTCGACCGCCCCGTACGGGCGATGTACCAGATCGGAGGCTAGCCGTGCCCGATGCCCCGCAGGGGCGCCGCTATCTCGACAACGCGGCGACGACCTGGCCCAAACCGAACGACGTGATCACGGCGTGGCTGCACGCCGCGCGCGACATCGGCGCGACGGCGGGCCGTGCGTCCTATGCCGACGCGCTCACGGCCGACGCGATCCGTGACGACGCCCGCCGTGCGGCCGCGCGGATGCTCGGCGGCGTGGACCCGCGTCGCGTCGCGTTTCCGGCGGGGGGTACGCTCGCGCTCAACATCGCCCTGCACGGCCTGCTGCGGCCGGGGGACCACGTGATCGCCACCGCAGCCGATCACAACGCCGTGCTGCGGCCGCTCGACGCGCTGCGAACGGCCGGCGCGATCGAGCTCTCGATCGTGCCGTGCGACGCCCTCGGACACGTGGACCCGGCCGCGATTGCCGCCGCCTGGCGGCCGACGACGCGGCTGGTCACCTGCACGCATGCGTCGAACGTGACGGGAGCCGTGCAGGACACCGCGGCCATCGCCGGGATCGTGCACGATCGGGGCGGCCTCTTTCTGCTCGACGCCGCGCAGTCCCTCGGGCAGGTGCCGTGCACCGTGCCGGGATGGGGTGCCGACGCCGTGGCGGCGCCGTGCCACAAATGGCTGCTCGGGGTCGGTGGGCCGGGCCTGCTCTGGGTGCGCGAGGGTCTCGAGGTGATGCCACTCGTCCGTGGTGGCACGGGATCGTCGAGCGAATCGCTCCGCATGCCGGATGCCTTCACCGAGCGGATGGAGGCGGGCACGCCCGACGTGCCCGCGCTCGGGGCATTCGCGGCGGCGATCACCTGGATCGAAGCGCGATCGGTCGCCGTCGTCGGCGACGGTTGTCGCATGCTCGCCACGGCGGCCGCCTCGCGGCTGGTCGAGGTGCGCGGCGTGCGGGTGCTTGCGAGTGCCGGAGCACCGATCGTCAGCATCACGGTCGAGGGCTACGAGCCCGCCGACGTCGCCGGCGTGCTCGAGCAGGCCGCGGGCGTGCAGGTGCGTTCGGGGCTGCACTGCGCGGCGCTCGTGCACGGACATCTCGGCACGGCGGGATCGGGCACGGTGCGCGCGAGTTTCGGTCCGTTCAACACGCCCGCCGACGTGGACGCGCTCGTGACGACCGTGGAGCGCATCGCGGTCGGGTGACGCGGATGGGGCGCCAGGTCCGCTGGAGATTGCGTCCCTCGATCGGGGTGAGTACGTTTTTTGCGGGGATGGGGTCCCGAGCGAGGTCGGAACACCTTCACCCGTTTCGGCTTCGGGCACAGTTCGCTGGAACCGCATGCGAGGGGGCATCATGGCCGTTCGCGCGATCCTTCATGGCCGGCAGCCGTCGACCGAGGTCCCGGCACCACGGGCGTCGGATGCGCGAGCCCCGATTGGCAGGATTCGGTGAACGCCAACGGCGCCATCATCACGGCGCGGTCGTCGGTCGCGGGAGGCCGCGTCGCGTCATACCGAGGGATCGTCAGCGTCGCGGTGATCACCGATGGCACGAACAGCACGACGATGCTCGGGGAGAAGTACGTCCGACGCACGCAGCACGGCATCGGGGTGCCGGGAGAGGCCAACTCGTCGGGCGACGGTTCGATCTACAACGGGGACCACGAGTGGTGGTACAGCAGGGTCGCCGGTGCGGGCGTGCCGCTGTGCGACGGTCCCAATGACACGAGCCTGTATCACGCGACGCGATTCGGCAGTGAGCATCCCGGCATCTGTCAGTTCGTCTTCTGCGACGGGAGCGTGCGGTCGCTGGCGAACTCGACCGCGACGACGGTGCTGGCGGCGCTCACCCAGCGGAACGACGGGCAGGTCATTCCGCCCCAGTGAGTCGCGGGCGATCGCACGGCACCCGGTCGGGCTCATGTGCGTGCCCCGGACGCCACCTCCCGCCTGTGGCGGCCCGACGCGTCGGCCGTCGGCTCGGACGGTCCGCACTCACGGCTTCAGGTCGTAGGTGAAGGCATTCGGCCCCGGGGCCGTCACCTCCGCGGTCAATCCCGACTGCTGGTAGTCGGCGTAGCGAATCGGCACGGGCAGGATCTCCGTCGCGTCGCCACTCGCGGCCGGCGGCGGAATGACGACGACGCGGTGCGTGCCTGCCACCGCGCCCGGGAGCGCGGCCCCCGCGAATCGGGTCTGCAGCGTGAATGCACCGTCCGCATCGGTCAGGCCGTTGGCCGAGAGGCCCTTGGTCGGCTCGACGTCGGAGGAAAACTCGACCATGAATCCGGCTGCCGGCCGTCCCTGGAAGAGGATGCGTCCTGCCGTCGGATGGACGGCAGGTGGACGTGGACCGCATCCCCAGGCGGTAACGCACAGACAAGCGATGACGCAACGACAGGCGAGTCTCCGCCCCGTCGGTGTGGTCGTGAACCGCATGACGATGATTCCGGACGTCTCGGTCGTCGCGCGAAACCGTGAAAGGTTGTACCACGGGTGCCATGGCCACCGCACCGCGAGTTCCGGCGCGACCCCGTGCCGAGCACGCTTCTCGCTCGTGACGTTCGTGCCCGGCTGGGTGCGACGCCGCTATGCTGTGACGGTCGAGGACCGATGCCGCCGAGGAGCCGATTCTGATGGCCGGAATCCCGAAGGATGCGTGGTACGGTGCCGGACTGCGTTTCCAGTGCACGCAGTGTGGCGATTGCTGTTCCGGGGCCGAGGGCTACGTCTGGGTGAACCAGGCCGAGATCGACGAGATGGCGGCCGTGAAGGGGATGACGCCCGCCGCTTTCGAGGCGGCGTTCGTGAAGCGCGTCGGCGTGCGCCGTTCGCTCGTGGAGCGTCCGGGTGGCGACTGCGTGCTCCTCGACGAGACCACCCGTCGCTGCACGGCTTACGAGGCGCGTCCGCGACAGTGCCGCACGTGGCCGTTCTGGGACTCGAACCTTCGTTCGCCCGAGGCATGGGCCGAGGCGGCCGAGTCGTGCCCGGGGTGCAACATGGGTGACATCGTGCCGATCGAGCGAATCGTCGAGCAGGCGGCGAAGATCAGGATTTAGACCGCCAGATTGAGACCGCCAGTGGAGCATCGGCTCGGGGGCGGCAACTGGATTTTGTCCGCCGCTTCAAGGGCGGATTGGCTCGTCTCGTGGGCCGCGGCGGCCCAATGCTCCTCGAGCGTTCGCTGACCCCCTGCGCCTCGTCGATGAGAGCCGCTACCCAGAGGCGGTCTCACGCGTGGGCGGGGCCGCTGTGACCGTGGGCGTCAAAGGATGCCGCCGTGGGTCCGCCACGGTGTCATGTGGGACGGCTGATCGAGAAACCAGATCCGCTCCCACTCGTCGGTGATCGCCCGCAGATCCTCGGACGTGTAGATCAACTCCTGCGCACGGCGGATGGGATCGCCGGAGTAGATCGGAATGAGGCATCCCGTGCTCGTCGCCAGGAGTGCGGCCGCACCCAAGAACCAGACGGCCTTCGTCATCGCTCGGTCCTCCTGACCCGACTGGCACCCGCCTCGGCATCCGTGCGCCCGGTGCGGGAACGATGCGGGAGATACCCGATCGGCCCGTTGCGTGCGAGAGCGGACGCTCCGTGGGTGGTGGTGGTCGATCTGCGACGGGCCTGCGGGTTCCGTCCCCGCCATTCCGTCGCAGCTTGTTCGTTCGTTCGTGTCCCTGCTTGCCCTGTCCGACCCGTCCTGCCTAGGTTGACTCGTCGCCGGCCGCCGGCGGATCCGAGTCAGCGGCGGCGTCCTCGTCGCCCCAGACGATCTCCCGGACGCGGGCCTCCATTTCCTTGCCAGGCTTGAACGTGACGACGTTCTTGGCCCGCACCGGCACCTGCTCTCCCGTCCGGGGATTGCGGGCCATGCGGGCCTCCCGCTTCTTGATCTGGAAGACACCGAAGTTTCTCAATTCCACCCGCTTTTCCCGCACGAGCGCCTCGATCAAGGCGTCGAACGTCAGCTGAACGAACTCCCGGGTCCGCAACTGCGGAAGGTCGAGCTTCTCCGCGATCGTCCTCACGATGTCCTTCTTGGTCACGGTTGCGACGCTCCGACCGCCATGGGTGGAGGACGTGCTGGACGGCACCCATCCACGCAGGCTGAAAAACGGCGCAAGGCTAGGGGGGGCAATCATGAGTGTCAACAAATCGCCTGGAGGGGTTCCGGCGTGCCGGTCCGACCCTGTCAAACGGTATCGGCGGCCCATCCGGCAAACTTGACGGAATCGCGGCGATCGGCACGATCGTGACCGGGCCGGCTCGTTCCGGCACCCGTTGGGCCGCCAATCAGCCACTACACTGCGGGGCATCGACGTCCCCGAGCCGCCGCCCCGATGCCCCATCCTGCGACGCCAGCCCCTCCCACGCCCGACCTCTCCGTGTCGTTGGGCCGGCTCCGCCTCCCGAATCCGCTGCTGGTCGCGTCCGGCACGTTCGGCTACGGCCGCGAGATGGCGGGCTTCGTCGACTGCGCCCGGCTCGGAGGCATCCTGCCCAAGACGATCACGCTCCGGCCTCGGGCGGGCAACGCGCCATGGCGCACCATCGAGACCGCGGCGGGGCTGCTCAACTCCATCGGCCTCGACAACGACGGCATCGACGCCGTTCTCGTCGGCCAGCTGCCGTGGCTCGTCCGCTGCGGCGCCCCGGTGATCGTCAGCATCGCGGGCGGTTCGGCCGCCGACTTCGTCGCCCTCGCCGCGCGACTCGATGCGGTGCCCGGCATCGCCGCGATCGAGCTGAACATCTCGTGTCCGAACGTCAGCCACGGTGTCGATCTGGGCACCGATCCCGCCGCCTGTCGCGAGGTCGTCGCGGGTGTCCGCGGGGCGACCGGGCTGCCGATCCTCGCGAAGCTCACGCCGAATGTCACCGACATCGTCGCGATCGCGGGTGCGGCACGCGACGGGGGAGCCGATGCGGTCACGCTCATCAACACCTGCCAGGGCATGGCCGTCGATTGGCGGCGGCGGCGGCCGCTCCTCGGCAACGTGGTGGGGGGATTGAGCGGCCCGGCCATCAAGCCGATCGCGCTGCGGTGTGTGCATCAGGTGCGACAGGCGGTGACGATCCCGATCATCGGTGTCGGCGGCATCATGACGATCGACGACTGCATGGAGTTCTTCGTCACCGGCGCCTCGGCCGTGCCGATC
>JBJTBO010000012.1:0-2236 GCA_046091445.1 Planctomycetaceae bacterium
CGGCCACCCACCGCCTGCGGGGAGCCGAGCGACTCGGCTACCTGCCGGAAAACGGCCCGCTCTATCCGGACATGACGCCGCGGAGCCTGCTCGAGTTTTTCGCCGACGCCCGCGGTCTCGGGGGGAGCCAGAAGCGGGACCGCATCGACGCCGTCGTGCGGCAGTGCGAACTGGGCAGCGTCATCGGCAAGGCGATCGGCAAACTCTCCAAGGGCTATCGCCAGCGTGTGGGCATGGCGCAGGTGCTGCTCCACGAGCCGGACGTCCTCATTTTGGACGAGCCGACGAGCGGCCTCGACCCCAACCAGATCCGCGAGGTGCGTGAGACGATCCGTCGGCTCGGGGAACGCAAGACGATCCTCCTCTCGACGCACATCCTGCAGGAGGTGGAGGCGCTCGCCGACCGCGTGATCCTGATCGCCGAGGGACGGCTGCGGTTCGATGGAACTCCGGCCGACCTGCGGCGGGAGGGACGCACGCTTGACGAGCGGTTCCACGAATTGACGCGTTCCGCGTGATCACGCCGCCGGGGTGGCGGCGTCCTCGTCCACCTGGGGCACGCAGCCCCGCCCATGACCATCGCAGCGACGTCCAGCCGTTTCCCATCACACCAGCATCGACCGACCTCCAGCCGCCGACGTGCGGGCGACGGGCCCGCCGCGGCTGATCCAACCGACGATTCGCCCGAAGGATCGAAATCATGAAGTGGCACGTTCTGGACGCCGTCTTCAAGCGGAATTTTGTCGCGTATTTCTCGAATCCGACCGGATACGTCTTCATCTGCGTGTTCGTGCTGCTCGGGTCGCTCGCGGCCTTCTGGCCGCCGGAGTTCTTCAACTCGAATCTCGCGAACCTCGACCAACTCAACCGCTACCTCCCCTTCATCCTGCTCGTCTTCGTGCCGGCGATCACCATGAGCGTCTGGGCCGACGAGCGGCGGCAGGGCACCGACGAACTCCTGCTCACGATCCCCGCGAGCGACTGGGAGGTCGTCTTCGGCAAGTATCTGGCCGCGGTGGGCATCTTCACGGTGGCGCTCATCTTCTCGTGCATCTGCAACCTCGTGATCCTGCTCCGCTGGGGCACGCCCGACGCGGGGCTCTTTCTCACCAACTACCTCGGCTACTGGTTCACCGGTCTCGCGATGCTCGCCGTCGGGATGGTGGCGAGCTTCCTCACGAGCAACCTGACCGTGGGATTCATTCTCGGCGTCCTCTTCAACGCGCCGCTCGCCGTGGCCGACCGGGCGGGCACGTTCATGGCCCCGCGGCTCGCCGAGCAGGTGCGCGGTTGGAGCCTCGCCGAGCAGTTTTCCGACTTCGGTCGGGGCGTGGTGAGCCTCTCGTCGATCGCCTATTTTCTCGGGATCGTCGCCGTCTGCCTCTACGTGGCGATGGTGCTCATCGGGCGGCGGCACTGGACCGGTCGCCGGGACGGCGCACGGATGGGAGTGCACTATCTGGTCCGCACGCTCGGGCTGGCGGCGGGTGCGGCGGGGCTCGTCCTCGTCTGCCGGGCCGCCGATCTGCGTCCCGACTTCTCCGAGGGACGCATCAGTTCCCTCTCCGGTGACACCCGGCGTCTTCTGCGGGACCTCGACACGCGCCGGCCGATCGACGTCACCGCCTACGTGAGCCCGACGGTCCCCGAGGATTACGCGCAGACCCGCTTGAATCTCCTGAACGCCCTGCGGCAGTTCCAGCGGCTCGGTCGTGGCAAGGTGAACGTGCAGGTGGTGGCCACCGAGCCGAAGACCGAGGCCGCCTCGCTCGCGAGCCAGCAGTTCGGTATCGAGCCGGTGAGCGTGCTGTCGCGGGTGCGTGGCGCCTATCGGGACGAGGAGATCTTCCTCGGCTGCGCGTTCACCAGCGGCCTCGAGAAGGTCGTCGTGCCCTTCTTCGACAAGGGCACGCCGGTCGAGTACGAGCTCATCCGGTCGATTTGCACGGCGGCGCAGCAGCAGCGCAGGCGCATCGGCGTGCTCACGACCGACGCCGACCTCTTCGGCGGCTTCGACATGATGAGCGGGCAGGTCCGGCCGCGGCAGCCGCTGGTCGAGGAACTCGACAAGCAGTACGAGGTGGTGCAGGTCGATGCCTCGAGCCCGATCACCGAGCGGTTCGACGTGCTCTTGGCGGTGCAGCCGTCGTCGCTGGGGCCCGAGCAGATGGTGCACTTCGTCGAGGCGGTGAGGTCCGGCCAGCCGGTCGCGATCTTCGAGGATCCGCTGCCGGTG
>JBJTBO010000013.1:0-8391 GCA_046091445.1 Planctomycetaceae bacterium
GGCGCGAGCGTGATGCGGCGCGCGAGCGCGAACGCCGCCTGCTCCGCGGGGGGGAACGCCGTCCAGTCGGTGTCGAGACGCGCGAGGGCGTCGTCCGTCATGCCCACGGCGAGCAGTTTCGACTCCTGGTGGCCGAGGCAGTACTGGCAGTTGTTGGTGCGCGAGGCGATCCAAAACAGTCGGGTCTTGAACGCGTAGTCGAGCGAGAGCGCCGGGTCCGGCTTCTCGGCCGGCTGGCGTGCCGCGACGCCGCCGCGCGGAGGCGCCATCCCGCCGAAGCCGAGATATCCACGCGGCGGTACGCCGGCAAGGTAGAGCGTGCGGAGCCGGTTTTCGTACGACAGTGCGAGCGGGTCGTCTGCGGCCTGCCGCTCCTCGTCGGTCGGCTCGGGCAGCGGGATGCGCTCGGCACGCTCCTTCATGTCCTCGAGCAGCCGCTTCATCACCGGCCGCGTGACCGGAATGGGACGCGGGGCGTCGTCCGTGGCGGCCTCCGACCCGCTCGTCCGGCCGAAACCGCATGAGCAGGCGGCCAGCATGACGTGCGCGATGAGTCGGGTGGCAGCATGGCGTGGCATGGTTCGGGTCTCCTCGGGGTTGTCGTGCGGGGCCTGGGCGGCCCGAGGGGCTGGATGAACAGGCTCAGTCGCGCTCGTCGGTGCGTGCGACGCTGAGCGACGGCTGGGTGGATACGGCATAGACGGCCTTCCGGGTGCCGAGCGGCGGTGGCCCGACGAGCGTCACCTCGAAACGCGTGCTCGGGCCGAAGGGCCGGCCCTCACCGATCGTGAACGAGGTGAGCGTCGCGCCTCCGAGCCAGCGTTCGTCCGCCACGTGGATCGCGGGCGACCGTTTCTGGAGGTCGCCACAGGTCTCTCCGTCCCGCCACGCGGCGAGCACGGTTTCGAGGATCGACGCCGCCCGCTCCGGGTCCGCGACGATGTCGGGTGGGCGGCCGCACCCGCTGACCACGACGCCGAGCAAGAGCGCTGCGGCGACCGCTCGGCCGACGGACGGAGTGCCCCGCCCGGTCGCGACACTGCTCGTCCCCGTGGGGCTCGCGCTGCAAAGTCTCATGGGAAAGCCCCCGACACGACCTCGGCGCCGCCCGTGCTCCCGAGGCCCCGCCAGACGGTGATGTCGACGCGGTCGTTGACGAAGCGGGTCGAGCCGTCGCACATCCCGAGCATCACGCCTCCAGGATGCGAGCTCTGCGCCGTGGTCGAGATGCGGCCGGGCGGGAACATGCACGAGCGGCCGTTGGGAGGGCCGGCGTGAAAGTAGATCGTCGTCGAGTGGTAGCCGTAGAGCCACGGGGCGCCGACGTCACTGAATCGCTGGAAGGAGAGGTTCGCGATGTTGATTCCCCGGCACTGGAGCATGGCCTCGTCCGCGGTGGTCGGGTTGGTCTGGGGCCAGAACGTGTCGGTGCGATCGGTGGCCAGGCCGTTGTTGAAGTCGCCGGTGTCGTGCTCGGACACGGCGGCCGTGTGGCTCGTCCCGTCGGTCACGTCCCGAAGCCGCACCTTGCTGTCAAGGAAGAACGGGCCGTTCGGCGCCGGATAGCCGAAATTGGGATCGGACGACGAGGTCGGCGGGTTGCCCCACAGAATCCCGGAGCCCTGATTGAGCCGGTAGTTGTTCGGGGCGAAGGTGCCGGGCACGGCCGCCGCCGGATCGGACGGACAGACGAACCCCGGCACGCGGGTGGAGGCGACCGCCGCGTGCGAGGCGTGATTCCACGCGAGTGTTGGGTTGACCCTGTCGAAAAGGTCCGCCTGCTCCATGTATGGCAGCAGGAACGCCTGTCCCGAGATGCTCGTGGCCGTCCGGCCGGGGGGCAGGTTGCCCTTGGTCGAGTGGTGGTTCTGCAAGGCGAGGCACACCTGCCGCACCTTCTCCGCGCACTGCGTCCGCCGCGCCGCCTCACGTGACGACTGCACGGCCGGCAGGAGCAGACCTACGAGCACCGCGATGATCGCGATCACGACGAGGAGCTCCACGAGCGTGAATGCCCGTGAAGCGGCCATGATTGCTCCAGATCGTTTCATCGACATGATTCCTCGTGCTCGTGTCGGCACGGGATGAGGCATACGGATCGCGCGTGGGTCGCTCGCGATCGCTCAGCCATGTCCCGCGCTTCGTTCATCACGGCACGCCGCCGATCATGGCAGCGGGCCGTGCTGATGCCGTCGGGGTCGGGCCGACGCGCATCGACGACTGCGGTCACCGCTCGAGGCGACCGCCGTGTCGTCCATCTTCCCGCGGGCCATCACGCGCACGGATGCGCGGAGGTCCCGGGCGGCATCAGCCGTGCCTTGGGGGACGATCGAGTCGCTCGGAGAGAACCTCGCGAGCCAGGAAAGGATCGGATGGAATCCTCACGACGGGGCCGATCGCGTCGGTCGTATCGACGGAGGAGAGAACGGCATCGCGATCGTGCTCGACGAGGCTCGTGGGCAGGCTCGTCGGGGCCGCGGGCAGGGATGGCGTGCGGCCGCAGGACGCCCCGTGGCATGGTCGGCGACGCTGCCGGGAGGAATGATCGACCGAGGCATCGGACCTGTCGTGATCGACCGACGCTTCGGGGCCGGCGTCTGCCGCATGCCCGGCGAGCCAATCACCGCAACTCGCCTGCGCCGTCGTCTGGAAGGCGACCGCGCACGCGAGGGCGAACAGCACACCCAGGCACCGGCTCGCGATGCGTGTTGCACGGTGGTGGTGCGCCGACGCCGTCATGACGACCGAGACGATGAAGCACTCGGAACACGAAGCACTCGGATCAAACCGCTCGTCCCCAGAGATCCGGATGTTCGTTCGCACTTCAACCCCTCTAATGATCATAGCATGGCCCACGTCTCCGAGGCACCATCGGACGTGTGCGGTACGCGGAGGCCGCGGTTTCCCTCGGGTATAGTGCCACGAGCGTCGCTGTCACAGGCAGCGGATGCACCCGAGGACAGCCCACACCATCGTGGCCTCCGATCGCCCCTTCGACCCATCCGCCGCTGGTCGCCCGGAATCCGGCACCGCCTCGCGTGAGGGCGTGATCCTGCTCGTGCTGGCGGCCCTCCAGTTCGTCGGGATCGTCGACTTCATGATCGTGATGCCGCTGGGGCCCCAGCTCCTGGCGGACCTCGACATCGATGCCCGGCAATTCAGCCGCGTGGTGTCGGCCTACACGCTCTCCGCCGGGATCGCCGGATTCCTCGTGGCACCGTGGCTCGACCGCGTGCCGCGGAAGATCGCCTACCTCGTGGCCTCGCTCGGCCTGCTCGCGGGCACGGTGGCCTGCGCCCTCGCCTCCACGGCCCCGCTGCTGCTGGCCGCGCGATGCGTCACCGGAGGCTTCGGGGGTGTCCACGGTGCGCTCGCCCTCGCGATCGTGGCCGACCTCTTTCCTCCCGAGCGCCGGGGCCGCGCCACCGGCACGCTGATGTCGGCCTTCGCGGTCGCCTCTGTGGCGGGGGTGCCGCTCGGGATCGTGCTGGGCACGAGGTTCGGCTGGCGGGCACCCTTCTACACCCTGGCGGCATTGGGGCTGCCCCTCGTCGTGATCACCGCGTGGGTGCTGCCCCCCATCGCGGCACACACCGATGGCGTTCGCCGGCATCCGATCGCCCATCTGGTCGAGACGCTCTCCGCTCCCGCCCATAGCCGCGCCCTCGCCCTGATCGCGGTCCTGATGGTCGGGGCGTTCTCCGTGATCCCCTTCATCAGCACGGCGTTCGTGGCCAATGCGGGCGTGACCCCGTGGCAGCTTCCGGTCGTGTACATCGCCGTTCGTCGGTCGGCTCGTCGATCGCCTCGGGGCCCTGACGGTGTTTCGCGGGATCGTGCCCGTGTCGGCTGCGATGATGCTGGTGCTGACGAATCTGCCCGCGGTGGGAATCGCCGTCGCGGCTCCGGTGGCGGCCCTGCTCATGGCGGCCAATGCGGGACGGATGGTGACGGCGATGTCGCTGATCATGTCGAGCATCGAGCCACGGCGTCGTGGGAGCTTCATGTCGGTCAACTCGGCGGTGCAGCACGTCGCCAGCGGCCTGGGAACCACGCTCGGCGGCACGATCGTCGCGGGGGGGCGGGGGCGCCGCTGCGGAACTTCGGGACGGTCGGCGCGCTCGCGGCGGTCGCGACGCTCGGGAGCCTGTGGCTCGCCGCCCGCATCCGCCCCGTGGACTGACGGACGTGCGGGGTGGCCAGGCCGAGTGGGCGGCATCGCCCCTCGCGCAGGCGACGACGCCGTCGCCGCGTCCGCGCTCACGGAGGCGGCGACGTGGTCCGTGCTCGGTCGGATGGAGTGATCAGGCCGTGCTCGACGAAGAGGTTTTCGTGATGGCGGCTGAAGCCTGACGCCTCCGTGAAGAGCCCCGGGGGCGAGAGTCCCGCTGCCCACGCGCGCAGGTGCCCGTCGAGGCGGCGCACGATGTCGGGGTGACCGGCCGCCAGATCTCGCGTCACGTGTTCCCCCTCCGGCGTCGTCACATCGAACAGGGCAGGGGGCCGGTCCCCGAGCCGCACGAGCTTGTACGGCATCTCGAGCACGGCCGACTGCGACGTCCAGCGCCAGAAGAGGCGCTCGTGCGGGACGCCGGCGGCCCGGCCCGTCACGAACGGCGTGAGGTCGATGCCGTCGAGCACCGGATCGGCCGGCAGGTGCGCGGCCGCCACGGCCGTGGCGGCGACATCGACATTGATCACCGGGTGATCGTATGTCGCACCGGCCGGCCAGTGGCCCGGCCACGCGCCGATGAAGGGTGTGCGGATGCCGCCCTCGGCGAGCATCCCCTTCTGTCCGGCCAGCGGCGTGTTCAGCGAGCCATCCCACGCCTCGCCGAGGGGCGCCCCATTGTCGCCGATGAAGAAGATGAGCGTGTCCTTCTCGACACCCAGCGTACGCAGCCTGTCGCGAATGCGTCCCAGGCCATCGTCCATGGCGGCGATCATCGCGAGCGCCTGGCGCCGCTTGAGCGGCAACGACTCCGGCGTGCGGCTGAACCACGGCTCCGGTGACTCGAGCGGCACGTGGGGTGCGTACCACGCCAGGTAGAGAAACCAGGGCTGCTGCGGCCGGGCAGCACGTCGCTCGAGGAACGAGAGTGCGGCATCGGTTTGAACCTCGACGCGGAACCGCCTGTCGCGCACGAGGTGAGGCGCATCGGCGAACGGCGTCCCGTCGAGGGCATGCGAGGCGTGGTATTCCCGCTGCTCTCCGCGGAAGTACTCGGCGAAGCCCTGGTGGTGCGGCATGTGGTCGGCACGGAGCGTGAGATCCTTCGGTCTGCGGCGCACGTCCTCCCGCTGCACCCCCGGCCCCGGCCCGATATCGATGTGGCACTTGCCGATCCAGCCGCTCACGTACCCCGCGGGGGCGAGCCGCTCCGCGATCGTGACCTCCGCGAGCGGCAGCGGTCCACGCGTGTTGTCCTCGACGCCGAACCGCTGCTGGTAACGGCCGGTGATGAGGGCGACGCGCGAGGGCACGCACTGCGGTGCCGAGACGTAGCCACGTGTGAACCGCACGCCGTCGCGGGCCAACTGGTCGAGGTGGGGCGTGCGCACGTCCTTGTCCACGCCCTGAATCCCGAGGTCGGCCCAGCCATGGTCGTCGGAGTACACGACGAGGATGTTCGGCGGGCCACCATCGGCCGCAAGGGTCGCGGCATGCGGCGCCCAGAGGAGGATTCCAACGAGCAGGGCCGCCTGTTTCATGGGGTGCCTCGCCGGGGTGTCTCGCATCATCGCTTCGCCAACGCGTCGATCTCCCCGATCGTGAACCGCACGCTCACGATGGAGCAGCCGACGTCCTCGGCGCGGTAGGTCGCATAGGTCGTGGCGACGATCGTGCCATCGGGCAGGAGGTGGATGCCGGGATAGAAGCCGTCCTTCACGGTCTTGAGGAGGCTCACGCGGTATTGTCCCGGACGCCCCTGCCGGATGTCGTCGTAGGTGCCGACCCAGGCGATGAAACCGCCCTTGTCCCTCGGCATGTCCTGCGGCGCGTCCTTGTCGAATCGTGGCGCGGCGTTCCGAAACACGATCACGAACCGCCCATCGGGCAGCCGGATGCCCTGATGACGGTCGCCCGTGAGGCCCCACGGCGCGTCGACGGCCCTGCTCCATGTCTTCCCCTCGTCGCGGCTGAACATCACGAGGCTCGTGCCGCTGCGGCGGTTCTCCCGCATGAGGCAGCAGAGCTCGGCGCCGTCGGGTGACCGGAAGACGTAGGGCTCACAGGGGTGCTTGCCGTCGAGCTGCATGCCGTCGCAGGCCATGGCGGGCTCCGACCAGGTGACGCCGCCGTCGCGGGTGATCGACTGCAGCACCTGCAGCGTGCCCTCCTCGCCGATGCCGCTCCCGCGGTGAAACATCCCGAGGTGCGAGGCGTCCCCGAGCCGCACGATGCTCGAGAACGTCATGATGCAGCGGAACGGATCCTCCTTGGCAATCGGCCCGCCGATGGGCGGCAGCTCCCGCCAGGTCCTGCCGTCGTCCTCGCTCACGATCCGCGGCATGAAGCCCTGGCGGCGGTCCGCGACGGGCCTGGGGTTCTCCCTGTCGGTGAGCGTGCGGGCGGCAAAGACCCAGAGCCGCTCCTTGCCCTGCGGGTCGGCGATCCGATAGATGCTCGGGCAGTTCTTGAAGTTCACGAAGTTCGGTGGCAGCGTGTCGTCGAGCCGCTGCCAGGTGACGCCGCCGACGTCGCTCCGGGCCATCGGGCCGGCATGGCCGCCGTGGCCGATGTTCCAGACGCAGTAGATGGTCTTGCCGTCGGCCAGGATCGCCGTGGTGGGATGCGCGTGATACGCCTCCGGCCCGGGGCCGCCGCGGGCCACGAACACCTGCCGCTGCGTGTCGTCGCTGAGGTCGACGCGGGCGAGCGCCACCTGGTGCTGTCGCCAGAGGTCACGCTTTTCGGCGGGGGCGTCCTCCCATGCGCGTCGCTTCGGCGGACCGGTCGTCGTATCCGCCGCCTGCTTCGGCACCGGCCGCCCGCCCGAGCCCTTGCTCACGACCTGCCGCAGCCGTACGGCCCCGCTTACGTCCTTTCCGGCCGCGGCATCCTCCTCGCGGAACGTGGCCAGCAGGATCTCGCGGTCCTTGACACGATTGAAGTCGTAGATGATCCGAATCAGGCCGTCGGGCGTCTCCTGGCCGTCGGGGTACGACACACCGGGTCGCTCGTCGAGCATGAGGCCGCCGGACCACGTCGCACCGTCGTCCATCGAGATGAAGGCCGTGAGGTCCGACCGGCCGGTCCGCTGGTCGAGCGGCCCATGCTTGACCAGCAGCAGCTTTCCCGAGACGAGCCGCCGCACGAAGAACCGGGCGGGGGTGTGCGGCAGGGCCGAGGGCACGACGTCGGGCCAGGTCATGCCTCGGTCGGTCGAGACGCTCTGACCTATCCCGTAGGTGGTGCGGACAAGCATCAGGAGCGCGTTGTCCTTCCGCTCGACGATCATGTGCTCGTCGAACTGCCGCACGTCCTTCGGCACGTTGCACGCCCCGCGGACGCTCCAGGTGCGGCCGGCATCCGCCGACACGACGATCTGCGCGCTCTTGTCGTGCTCCCGCCAGCGCGAGATCGGCAGCGCCCACTCGCCCGAGGAGAGCACGGTGGGCTTGCACATCATGACGCCGTCGCCGATGCGGCGGGGCTGCGACCACACAGGCCGCTCGGCTTCCGGCGTCGCCGTCTCGACGCACCACACGCCGAGCTGCGGATCACGACGGCCCCTGTCCATCTGCGCCCAGAAGAAAAAGAGCCGGCCGTCGGGGGACACCCACAGTTCAGGGTCGAAGGCGCGCACCGGCCCGTCGGCGTCGGGATCCACGACGAGCACCTCGCGCCAGCTGCCGCCGCTATCCGCGCTCGTGGAGAGCACGACGTAGTTGTTGGCATCCTCTCCCGGCGTGACGCCGGCATACCAGGTGGCCCAGAGCCGGCCGCGCGGCGTCACGGCCAGGCTCGGGATGCCGGTGAAGGCCCGGTTGGTCACGGCCTGCTCCGGAAGCGGCGGGCCGAGATGCCTCGGCGGCTCGAGCGAAGCGACCTCCGCGGCGGGCGTCGCGTGCGCACCCACGAGCGGCGCGAGGGCGATGAGTGCGAGGGCGACTCTCATGCGCATCTCCAGTGTCATGGACTTCTCGAGGCTGCGGATCACTTCCTGGAGAGCAGGCCGTCGGTCTCGGCGAGCGTGAAGCGGGTGCTCACGACCGAGTGTTTTTCCGGACCGGGGTGGTACTTGACGTACGTCGTGGCGACGAGCGTGCCGTCGGGCAGGAGTTCGATGTCGGAGTAGCCGCAGTCGGCGTTGCCCTGACCGGGTCCGTCGGCGGTGGTGCGCGCGGCATTGTGCAGGAGCTTGATCCGGTACTCGCCCTCGCGGC
>JBJTBO010000014.1:0-2181 GCA_046091445.1 Planctomycetaceae bacterium
CGAGTCCCTGGCAATTGTCGCGGTGCCTCTGCGGGTTTCTCGACGACGTCGGCCTGCCCGCCGGCTCCATGCACCTCAAGCTCTTCCGGCTCAAGGACTCCACGCCCCTCGGCCGGCTGCCCTCCCGCACGCGCTCGAAGCGCCGGGCGATCGTGGAGATCATGCGCGTCGGCCCCGCGAGACGCTTCCTGCTCGTGGGCGATTCGGGAGAGGTCGATCCGGAGGTGTACACCTCGGTGGCCCGCCGTCGCGGCCCGCAGGTCTCAGGGATCGCGAGCCGCCGCGTGGGGGGGCGCGTGGCGGAGCAGCGGGAGCGGCTCGCCGCGCTGGCGCGCCGGCTCCCGGCCGGCAGCCTGCGGGTCTTCACCGCCCCCGAGGAGCGCGCGGGATTCGACGCGCTGCGCGAACGGTCCGTGGACAAAGCCTTCCCTGGCTTCCCTGGCCTTCGTCCGCTTGGCCGAGCTGTGGAAACGCCGAGGGTTTCCACGGTCGGCACTCCTCGCATCCCGCTCGGGCAGACGTGTTCCACGGTCTGCGATACCCGGATGCGGTGTCTGGAGCGCCGCGTTGCCCCGATCGCCGGCGTCACCAGGGCGACTCGAACGCATTCTGGTAGTGCTCGACGACGGGGCTCCCGTCCTCCGGAAACGTCACGGCCACGACGTCGATCCGCACGTGGCAGTCCTCGAGCCGGTGCCGCCGGATGTAGGCCGCCGCGAGCTCCGCCAGCCGCCGCTGCTTCACCGGGCCGACCGTCTCGGCGGGGTGGCCGTGCGTCACGTCGGATCGGGACCGCACCTCGACGAACACCACGCAGCGATCGTCGAGTGCCACGATGTCGATGTCGCCGCGCAGGACCCGCTCACGTCGGCCCACGATGCGGTAGCCCAGGCCGCGCAGGTAGCGGGCGGCCTCGTCCTCGCCCCGCCGGCCGAGCTCCCCGCGGTGGTCCGCGCCGTCCGACCGTCGCCTCGGGCCCCACACGATGCGGTCCTCATGTGCCGGTGCGCGTCACGGACGCGGGCCGACCGTCTCAGGCCTTGGCGGCCGTCTTCCGTGCGGTCTTCTTCGCGCGCTTGGCCTCGCCGGGCCCGCCGGCCTCGGTCTTGGGCGCGTCGTCGCGCTTCTCGCGCAGGCGCGTCGACTTGCCGGTGCGGTCGCGCAGGTAATAGAGCTTCGCCCGCTTCGCGACGCCCGACCGCTTCACCTCGACCTTCGCGATCTTCGGGGAGTGCAGCGGAAACTTCCGCTCCACCCCCTCGCCCGCGACGATCCGGCGCACCACGAACATCGCGCGACTGCCGGACCCGCTTCGGGCGATCACGACGCCGTTGAAGACCTGGATCCGCTCCTTCTCCCCCTCGAGGATGCGCGTGTGGACGTCGACGGTGTCGCCGATCTCGAAGGTCGGCACCTCGGATTTGAGGCTCGACGCCTCGACGGCTTTGAGAATGGTGTGACTCACGGCATGCTCCTCTCGGTCTGTCGGGTGTCCGGCTGGCTCATCGCGTTCCGTGGCTCCGCGTCGGAGCCGCGGCGACGAGTCGCCTCCGCGGCCTGCTCGCGGCGCCAGCGGGCGATCCTGCCATGGTCGCCCGAGGTGAGCACCTCGGGCACCTCGAGACCGCGGAACTCCCGCGGCCGCGTGTACTGTGGACCTTCCACGAGCCGATCGGCTCCGGAGAAGGAATCGTCGCGGGCGCTCTGGTCGTCGCCGAGCACGCCGGGCACGAGCCGGGCGACGGCATCCACGACGACCATCGCCGCCGGTTCGCCGCCCGAGAGCACGTAGTCGCCGATCGAGACCTCCTCGGCGCCGAGGGCTGCGCGAATCCGCGCGTCGAACCCCTCGTAGCGACCGCACACGAGCACGATCCTCGGCTCGGTGGCGAACTGCTCGACGAGCGGCTGGTCGAGCGTGCGGCCGCCCGGCGTGAGCAGGATCACGCGGCCGGGACCAGATGCCCCCGGGTCGGCCTGCACCGCCGCGACGCACGAGACGACCGGACCGGGCATGAGGAGCATGCCGGGTCCGCCGCCGCACGGACGATCGTCCACCTGCCGATGCCTGCCCTCGGCGAAGTCGCGCAGGTTCGTCAGACGGACATCGACGACCCCGGCCTGCCGCGCGGCACCCAGCAGGCTTCCCGAGAGGAAGCCCGCGAACATCTCGGGAAACAG
>JBJTBO010000015.1:0-12887 GCA_046091445.1 Planctomycetaceae bacterium
TCACCTTCGGCAGTTCGAACGGGGGCGGCTTGCCGTGGTCGCGGTCGAGCAGCGGCTTGGGGTCGAAGGTATCGACGTGGGACGGCCCGCCCTTCATGAAGAGGAAGACGATGCGGCGGGCGCGGGCCGGCAGGTGCGGCGGCTTCGCGGCGAGCGGGTTCGCGACGTGGCCCGATTCGGCCGCCGTCTCCGCCAGGACCTCCGCGTCGAGCAGCGCCCGGAACGCGAGGTGTCCGACGCCCACGGCCGAGGTCTGCAGGATTCGGCGACGGGTCGCGAGGTCCCGCGTCGGGGTCGTCGGCATGGTCGCTGCTGGCTCGTGCATGGTGACTCGCTCGGACGGGTGTCGGCCTCAGCGTACGTACATGAACTCGTTCGCCGCGAGGATGCCCTGGCAGAGGAGCGACCAGGCCCGCTCGGCGCCGTCGGCGGCGGAATCCCGCAGGAAGGCGAGCGCTCGCGTCGTCTCGACCTCGGTCGGCGGCCGCGCGTAGGCGGCCTCGTAGGCGGCGCGCACCCGGTCGGCGTCGGTCCCCTCGCGGGCGATCAGGGCGCGGGCCCACGTCGCCGCGGAATCCATGACGAGCGGAGCGTTGAGCATGAACAGCGCCTGCGGAGCCACCACGGTCGCCGCCCGGCTGCCGGTCGGCATCGTCGGGTCGGGGAAGTCGAACTGCTCGAAGAGCGTGTAGAGATTGTTGCGGATCACCGGCAGGTAGATGGCCCGCCGCAGGCTGTCGTACTTCGTGTGATCGACCGAGGTGTGATTGAAGACGAACTGCCGGTTCCGCAGCGGCACGGTCTTGCCACCGAGACCGCGCTCGAGGCGCTCGGTCGTGGCGAGCAGGGCGTCGCGAATCTCCTCGGCCTCGAGCCGACGCGGCGGAAATCTCCAGAGGAGTCGATTCTCGGGGTCGATGCCCAGGGCGGCGGCCTCGCGCGGATGCGCGGATGCCATGCGATAGGCGTTCGAGGCGAGGACGAGCCGATGCATCTCCTTCACCGACCAGCCCGAGTCGGTGAACCGACGCGCCAGCCAGTCGAGTAGCTCGGGGTGTGAGGGACGGTCGCCGAGCACGCCGAAGTTGTCGGTGGTGCCCACGATGCCCTGCCCGAAATGCCACCGCCAGACCCGATTGACGAAGACGCGGGACGTGAGCGGGTGTTCCGGGTCGGCGAGCCAGCGGGCGAGCTCCAGGCGACCGCTCGACCCGGCGGGCAGGTCGCTCCGCGCCGCATGGGCCGCGAGCATCACACGCGGGAAGCCGCGGGCGACCGAGCGGCCGTGGTTGCGGTGGTTGCCGCGGACGTGGATCGGCATTTCCGTGAGGATGGTCCCCTCGCCGACGGCCATGGCGGCCGGCAGGTCGGGGGCGCCGCTCTCGGCGACGCGGGCCGCCTCCTCGAGCCGGTGGTACTCGGCGAGCGTCTGGGGATCGAAGGCGAATTCCGGCTTCGGCGGCACGGCCAGGAAACCCGCGGCATCGTGGAGCGCGACCCGCGCCGACTCGAGCCGCGGGTCGGCGATCGACGTGGCCTTGGCATCGGCCTCCTTCGCCGCCCGCCACGCCTCCTCCGCGTCGGCGAAGAGGGCCCGGTAGTGGCGGTCGATCGCCGCGACGTCCCCGGCGGCGGCCAGTTCATGCCAGCGACCGAACACCGCGTCGTCCGGGTGGTAGGCCAGGTGGAGGCGGCAGTGATGGAGGACGTAGGGATGCAGCCCGCGCGGCGTGCCGATCGCGGCGACCTCCGTGAGCGGCGCGTCGGGGCCGAAGGCGGCGCAGGCCACGAGGTAGTCGGCGGCCTTCGCACGGGCCGCCGCGCGAAGCTTTCCCATCGCCTCGGAGCGAAACGAGGAGGCCGCCTTCTGGAGGGCGGCGATCTCCTCGTCGACCTTCTTCATCGCCTCCTTCTCCGCATCGGTTGCGAGGCCGTGCTCGTGCCAGTGCTTGATCGCCCCGGTGTTCGTGTCGGCGAACGAGCGGGTGCTCTTGAAGATCGCGGCCAGGCCGTAGTAGTCGCCCTGCGTCAGCGGGTCGAACTTGTGGTCGTGACACCGCACGCACCCGAGCGTCATGCCGAGGAATCCCTTGCCGATCGCGTCGATCTGCTCGTCGATCGTATCCATCGTGAGTTTTTCGCGGTCGGGCTCCGCGAGGACCTTCGCCCCGAGCACGAGGTAGCCGGTGCCCGTGATCGTCTCGGCACTTGCATCGGGAAGCAGGTCGCCGGCGATCTGTTCGACGAGGAACCGATCGTAGGGCTTGCCCGCATTGAACGAGTCGACGACGTAGTCGCGGTAGCGCCAGGCGTGACCGAAGGCGAGGTTCTCGTCGAGACCGTTGGAATCGGCGTAGCGGGCCACGTCGAGCCAGTGCCGGCCCCAGCGCACGCCGTAGTCCGAGGACGAGAGGAGCCGCTCCACGACGCGATCGAACGCGTCGGACGAGTCGTCCGCGAGGAACGCGGCGACCTCGTCGGGTGTGGGCGGCAGGCCGGTGAGGTCGAACGTCACGCGACGCAGGAGCGTGCGGCGATCGGCCGGTGGCGCCGGCTCCAGGCCCGCCTCCTCCAAGGTCGCGAGGATGTAGGCGTCGATCGGCGGGCGCCCCCAGTCGGCACGCCGCACCGCGGGGACGGCGGGCCGGGCGATCGGCCGCAGCGACCAGAACGACGTTCCCTCCTCGAGGCTCATGCCGAGCGGTGCCGCGGCGGGCGCGGCGGCGACGTCCTCGCGCGGGTCGACCGCGCCCATGGCGATCCACCGCTCGAGCGTCGCCACGTCCTCGGCCGGAAGCTTGTTCTGCGGAGGCATCCGCAGGTCGGGATTCGCATACCGCACCGCCTCGACGATCCGGCTCTCGTCGGGCCTGCCGGGGACGAGTGCGGGCCCGGAATCTCCGCCGACGAGCAGGCCCGACCGCGTGTCGAGGGCGAGGCCTCCGCTCGCCTCGCCGTCGGCATGGCACTCGTAGCAGTGGGTGACGAGGAGCGGCCGCACACGCTTTTCGAAGAACTCGAGCGCGGCCGGGTCGTGGTCGGCCGAGCGGCTCGTCACGGGCACGATCGTGAGGAACGCCGCGACACCGATCAGAAGGCCCGCGTGCGACCGGAGACGGGGTGGCATCATGGCGTCGCCCCCCGTAAGGCATCGACGTCATCAGCGGCCCGCATCGGCGCGGGCCCGAATTCCGCCGCGATGTCCCCGGCCGTCACGACGACGGCCGCGACGATGTCGGCGTGCTCGTCGGGATCGTCCCGCCGGCAGAGGTGCGACACACACAGCACGCCGAGGAGGCCCGCCGCCGCGTCGAGCACCGGTGCCGCGCAGTCCTTCACGCCCACGACGATGGGGCTGTCGTCGTGGGCATACCCCTGCCGCCGAATCCGGTCGAGCCGCGCCTCACAGGCGACCACGGCCGCGTCCGGCTCGCCCGACTGCCGCCAGTACTCACGGCGGCGATGCTCGGGCAGCATCGCCAGCGCGACGAGCCCGCTCACCCGCTGATGAAGCCCGAAGGTCGCGCCGATGCGCACCGCGAGCATCACGTCGGCATTGCCCTCGGCGCGGGTGACGACGAGCATGTGGTTCTGCACGACGATCGTGAGGTGGCACGAATCGCGCAGCCGACGGGAGAGCCGCTCCATGTGGGGCATCGCCCGCGCCGTGAGGAACTGCGTGCCCGCGTTCCGCGACCCGATCTCGAAGAGCTTCGTGGAGAGCCGGTACACCTGCGCCTCGTCGCGCACGAGGTAGCCGCGATCCTGAAGACGCACGAGCACGCGATAGATTTCCTGCTTCGTGCGTCCGAGCGCGTCGGCGATGCCGGTGAGGCTCATGCCGGGAGAGGCCTCGCCGAGCAGCTCGAGAATGTCGAGCGCCTTGTCGACGGCCGGCACGGCATAGGCGCCGCCGACGTCCGCTCCCGCCGCCCGCGCCGAAGTCCCCGCGACACCGGCATCGTCCGCCATCGGCTCGTCCGCGCGACGCGGGAGCGCGGGCAGGCGTGGCGACGCGGGCCGTGCGCCGCCCATCGCCACACGACGGGGTCGCGGCAGTCGTGTCTTCATGGACTGCTCCACGGGGACGACGACGGGCCGGGGAGTCGCCAGGGGCGTGGCCGCGTTCCCGTCAGGCACCGCCATCCGTCCGGCGGAATGGGCCACGCGGAACTGTCTCAAAACCCAGTTTCATGGGCGGTACAACACCGGTCAAGTTGATTGTATCCACCCTCCCATGGGTTCCACGGCTGCCGCGTGCTCGATGCCAGGCGTTGGCGGGGCCGCGCCACGGGCTGTTACGTTTTCGGTGGGTTCGTCCGGTCGCTCTCTGAGGCCCGTGCCATGGCATGTCATGCATCCTCGATTCAACGCGTGAGGCGGGCAGCCCCCTCCCTGCTCGCCACGGTCGCCCTCTTCTGCCTGTCGGCCATGGCCGCCGAGTTCCCGACGCCGACGAACAGCGAAAAGGCCCCGGGGGGTCCGCTTGCGCCCCGCGAGGTCTGTGACTCGGCGCGGCTTCCGCCCGGGTTCCGGCTCGATGTCTTCGCGGCGGAACCGGACGTGGCGAACCCGATCGGGATCTGCACCGACGCCCGCGGCCGTCTGTGGGTGGCCGAGAACTTCACCTGGGCCGGCGCCGCCGTCGGCGGCTGGGACGACACGCTCCGTGACCGGATCGTCGTGCTCGCGGACCGTGACGGCGACGGTCGTCACGACGAACGCACGGTCTTCTGGGACCAGGGCACGCGGGTGACGAGCGTGACGGTGGGCCTCGGCGGTGCGTGGGTGATCGACCTGCCCCATCTGCTCTTCATCCCGGACCGAGATGCCGACCTCGTGCCCGACGGGCCGCCCGAGGTCGTGCTCGACGGATTCGACGAGACGAGCGTCGGACACACACCGGCCAACGGGCTGACCTGGGGGCCCGACGGCTGGCTCTGGGGAAGGCACGGCATCCAGGGCACGTCGCGCATCGGTCTGCCGGGCGCGGGGGACTCGCAGCGCATCCGCATCAACACCGGCATCTGGCGCTACCATCCCGCGCGACGCATCGTCGAGAAGGTGATGGACGGCATGACGAACTCGTGGGGCACCGACTTCGACGCGCATGGTGAGACGTTCGTCATCAACACGGTGATCGGCCACCTGTGGCACGCGGTCCACGGATCGCACGTGGAGCGCATGTACGGCACCGACCTCGAGCCCCACGTCTACGATCTCGTGCCCCAGGTCGCCGACCACGTTCACTGGGACACCGGCGAAAAATGGAGCGACGTGCGTCAGCAGGTCTCCGACGGCACGAGCGCCGCCGGCGGCGGGCACGCGCACATCGGCCTCATGATCTATCAGGGGGACAACTGGCCGGCGGAGTATCGCGGCGGCGTCTTCACGCTGAACCTGCACGGTCGCCGCATCAACCACGACCGCCTCGCCCCGCATGGGGCCGGCTTCACGGCGACCCACGGGCCGGACATGTGCTTCATCGCCGACCCGTGGTTTCGGGGGATGGATCTCGTGACGGGCCCGGACGGCGGCGTGTTCATCGCCGATTGGTCCGACACGGGGGAGTGCCATGACCACGACGGGGTGCATCGCACGAGCGGGCGCATCTACCGGCTCGTCCACGGCGCACCGAGGCGCGTTGGCGCCGTGGATGTCGCGGGCGACGACTCGGCGGCGCTGCGTCGGCACCTGTTCGCGGAAAACCAGTGGTGGAGCCGGGCGGCGGTGCGCGCGTGGCAGGCGAGGAGCCTCGCCGGCGTGCCCCTCGGCGACGACATCGCGTGGCTCCGCGACCGCGCGGCGAACGCGGAGGATCCGGCCCACCGGCTGCGGGCGCTCTGGGCCCTGGCGGCGATCGCCGGTGGCACCCCGCTCGCGCTCGACGACGACATGCTGCTCGCGCGGCTCGAGGACGCCGACCCCGTCGTCCGCGGCTGGGGCGTGCAGCTGCTGCTCGACGGCTGCTCGCGAGCTGGACCGCAGCCCGCGCCGCGGGTGGCCGATCGTCTCGTGGCATTGGCGGCCACGGACCTCGCACCGCCGGTGCAGCGGCACCTCGCCTCCGGCGTCGGCAGGCTGGCCGACGGGACGGCCTGGCGTCTGGCCGGGGCACTCGCGGGGCACGCCACCTATGCCTCGGATCCCCTGCTTCCCAATCTCGTCTGGTATGGCATCGCGCCGTCGGTGCTGCGAAACGCCGACGCTGCCACCGCGCTTGCCGGGAAGGCCGCGTTGCCGCGGGTCCGGCACAACATCGCACGCCTCCTCGCCGGGCAGGTCGACGTGCGGCCGGAGCTCGTCGCGCGACTGCTCGACACCGCCGCCGGGGCGGCACCCGACGTCCGTCGCGATCTCGTCACAGGCCTGGCTGGCGGCCTGCGTGGCTGGAGCCGGGCCACAGCGCCCGCCGGGTACGCGGCCCTGTCGGACCGCCTGACGCGCGAGTCGGACGACGCGACCCGTCGATCCATCGAGGAGCTCGACCTGCTCTTCGGTGAGGGACGCGGGCCCGCCGAGGTGCGCCGTGTGGCGCTCGACACCACCGCCGCCCCGGAAGCGCGGCGGCAGGCCATCCGCGCGCTCGCCGCCGCGGGTCCCGCGGACGGGGCCGGGCTCCTGCAGGGCCTCCTGTCGGATCGCTCCGTGATCGCCGAGGCCCTGCGCGGCCTCGCCCGGTACGACGACCCCGAGACGCCCACGATCGCCCTCCAGCGCGTCGGACTCTACGCTCCCGACGACCGCGCGGCCCTCGTCGACCTGCTCGCGTCACGCCCCGCCTTCGCAAGGCACCTGCTCGACGCGGTGGCGAGCGGCCGGCTGACCCGCGACGAGATTTCGGCGTTCCACGCCCGGCAGATCGCGGACTTCGACGATGACGCGCTCACGCAGCGGCTCGTGGAGGTCTGGGGGCGCGTGCGGGCGAGCGCCGAGGACCGGCGCCAGCTGGTCGACCAGTGGAAACGTGATCTCACGCCCGACCGGATCGCGGCGGCGGATGCCGGCCATGGTCGCGCGCTCTTCCAGCGGGACTGTGCCGGCTGCCACGTGCTCTTCGGCGCGGGACGCAAGCTCGGCCCCGACCTCACCGGATCGAACCGGCGGAACCTCGACTACCTGCTCGAAAACATCGTCGATCCGAGTGCCAGCGTGGGCGCCGACTTCCGTGCCGTCACGTTCGTGCTCGAGGACGGTCGCGCGATCACGGGCGTGATCTCGTCGGCCGACGAGCGGACGCTCACGGTGCAGACCGCCACCGAGGCGAGCGTCCTCGATCGACGCACCGTCGCGGAGCAGGTGGCACAGCCGCAGTCGCTGATGCCTGACGGCCTCCTGACGAAGCTCTCGGCCACGGATGTCCGCGACCTCGTGGCCTACCTCGTGTCGCCCGAGCAGGTACCGCTGCCCTGACGCGAGCATGTGGCCGGCACGGCCCAGCCGCGCCCTGCCGGGGCCGGAAGCGACCTTGACTCGGACCGCCTCGCGCGGTCACAAGTCCCGGCCTCCGACGGTCGCGAGCGCACCATGCGACGCCCCTGCCCGATCCACGACCGCCTCACCGAGACCACCGCGACCCCCTTCGCGCGCGATGGGTGGCGGCTCGTCACGTGCGATGAGACCGGGTTCGTGTACCTCCCGGATCCTCCGGCCTACGAGGCCCTCGCCGAGGATCACGCGTGGGAGGCGACATCCACCGCCGAGCGGGCCCGCCGCCGACGCGAGGAGCCGGTCTTCGCGGCGCTCAGCGCGGCGTTCAAGCACGTGCGCACACGACTCTTCGCCTCGCGCAGCCCGGTCGCCACGATCCTGCGGACACGGCTCGAGGGCACGACCCTCCGTCCGCCGTGGAGGGTCGTCGACGTGGGCTGTGCGGACGGAGCGTTCCCGGCACGCATCGCGCGGCGCGTGCGTGACGACGGGTTGCCGGTGCGTGTGGTCGGCATCGAGGTGTCGCGCGCCCTGGCGGCACGGGCCCGCGAGACGCTCGCGGAACTCGGCGGCGACGCGATCGAGGCGGCCGCGATCGACGGCATCCGCTCCCTGCCGGAGGCATCGGTCGACGCCGTGCTCATGTCGTCGTTCCTCGAGCACGAGGCACGGCCGCTCGACCTGCTCCGCGCGGTGCGACGGGCCCTGCGTCCGGGCGGCTTCGTGATCGTCAAGGTGCCCAACTTCGCCTGCTGGAACCGCGCGCTGCGTGGCGCTCGCTGGTGCGGATTCCGCTATCCCGACCACGTCAACTACTTCACGCCCCGCACGCTCCGGATGCTGACGGAGGAGGCCGGACTCGTGTTCGAGCAGGGGCCGCTCGACCGCCTGCCGGTCAGCGACAACATGTACGCCGTGCTCGTCCGCGGCGCCGAGGGCCGCGCGACGATCCGACTCGCCGCGTAGTCACGCCGCGTAGTCGGTGAGGGATCGCGGCGGCCACGCCATCCGCAGGGCGTTGGCGACGGCGACGAGGTCGATCGCCTCCTGGAGCAGGGCGCCCGCGGTCGGCGGCAGCAGCCCGGCTGCCGCGAAGCCCATGCCGATGACGCTCGCCGCCATGCCCCCCACGGCGCTCTGCAGGGCGATCGCGCGGAAGCGACGGGCGATGTGCAGCAGTTCATCGACCCGCTCGAGCGCCGAGTCCATCACGACGGCACCGGATGCCTCGCTCGTCACGTCGCTGCCGGCCCCCATCGCGATGCCGACGGTGGCGGCCGCGAGGGCCGGCGCGTCGTTGATCCCGTCGCCGACGCTGTTCGTCGGCGATCGTGCCACGGCGGCCTGCACCAGCGCGAGCTTGCCCTCCGGCTGGATCCCCGCATGCACCTCGTCGATGCCCACAAGCTCGGCGAGCCAGCGCACCTCGCTCTCGCGATCTCCCGAGACGAGCATGACGCGATTCAGCCCGTGGCCCGGGGCGAGATGCTCGATGAACGGCCTGCCGTCGGGACGCGGGGCGTCGCGGAACCGGATCACCCCCGCCCGCGCACCGTCCACGAGCACCACGCACTCGAGTCCGCCGGCGGACGGCGGCAGGTCGGCGGCCGCCACCGGATCGACGGCGGCGAGCTTCTGGCGGCTCGTGATCGCCACGTCCGCGGTTCCCGACCCCGCGGACCGCCGCACCCTCCCCGTCAGCCCCTGGCCGGGTTTCTCGGCGACCGCCTCCACCTCCTGACGATCGAGTCCACGCGCGTCGGCAGCCTGCACGACCGCGGACGCGAGCGGATGCTTCGAGTAGGTCTCGAGGCTCGCGGCGAGGGCGAGCACCTCGTCCACGGAGGACTGCCCGAGCGGCAGCACGTCCGTGACGCTCGGCGCACCGTAGGTGAGCGTGCCCGTCTTGTCGAAGATGGCCGTCCGGCAGGTGTCGAGTCGTTCGAGGATCGCCGGATCGCGGATCACGATGCCGCGCTTCGCCGCGAGCGAGACGGCGCCGATGATGGCGACGGGGATCGCGATGAGGAGCGGACAGGGCGTGGCGACGACCAGCACGGCGAGAAAGCGGGTCGCACTGCCGCTGGCGAGCCAGGCCACGAGCGCGACGGCGAGGGCCAGCGGCGTGTAGAGCGCGCCGAGCGTGTCGGCGAGCCGGCGCAGGTGCGGGCGACGCTGCTGGCTCGTCGCGAGCACCTCCATGATCTTCGCGTAGCGGCTGTCACGGCCGACCCGGTCGGTGCGCACGTCGAGCGCCGCGGCCCCGTTGATCGCCCCGGAGAGCACCGCCGAGCCGGGCGCCTTCGCCATGCGGTAGGGCTCGCCCGTGAGGTAGCTCTCGTCCATCGATCCGCGGCCGGCGACGACCGTGCCGTCGACGGGGCAGATCTCGTGCGGCAGGACGACGAGCACGTCCCCGACGGCCACGTCGGCCAGCAGCAGATCGACGAGGGTGGCGGCCTCGCGACGATGGGCGACGCTCGGCATGCGCCGGGCGAGGGCGTGCAGCACGTCGCCGGCCCGCGCGACCGCCCGGGCCTCGAGCGCCTCACCGCCGGAGAGCATGAGCACGACGAGCACGCCCGCGAGGTACTCCCCGAGCAGCAGGCTCGTGACGATCGAGAGGCCGGCCAGCAGGTCCGATCCGAACCGACCCGTGACGAGATTGCGGAGGAGTCCGAGCACGAGCGGCACGCCGCCGAGCACGAGCATCACGACGAGCGGCACGTCGGCCCAGGTGGCGGGCCGCGTGCCGAGCCACCGCCCCGGATCGATCCAGCCGATCGTGGCGGGGCGACCGCCGGAGCCCGCGAGGACGATGACGCCCCACGTGGCCAGCGCCACGACGGCGGCGACGGCGATCAGTTCGTCACGGGTGATGGCGATGCCAGGCCATCGTGGGGCGCGGGCGGAGGTCATCCCCTCATCCTCGGGCTTGCCGTTCGATCAGGGGGCATGTCGCGTGGTCTGCCAGTGGCGTGAACGCGGCGGTCGCGCCCAGGAGGGGAGAGCCTTGCGCGGCACGTCACCGGGCCGGTCCCATGCACGTCTTTCCCCGAACACTACCGCACGTGCGAGTTCGTGGCGACAATATCCCTGAAGCCCGCTCACCTTTCGGAATCCGCAGCCATGTCCGTCACCGCCCCCGCCTATACATCGATGGCCCCGCCGGTCGCGGCACGCCTGCGACGCGGCCTGGTCGGCGTGGCGTTTCTCGCGGCCGGTGGCCTCGCGTGGTGGTGGCTCGCCACCCACCACTTTGGCGGCGCGGGAGGCGACTCGGGGCATGCGACGGACCAACCGGCGGCGGCAGTCGCGCCGGACGGCATCGTCTCGCTGCCGCCGGAAACCGTCTCGGCCGATGTGGACGTCGTCCGGGTGCGACGCGTGCCGCTGCGCGACCACGTCACCGTGCCGGGGCGGGTGGACTACGACGCCCGTCGTCAGGTCGACTACGGGGCCCCGGTGGACGGGATCGTCTCCCAGGTGAACGTGCGGGTGCGGCAGCGGGTGAAGGCCGGTGATCCGCTCGCCGAACTCTCCAGCCGCGACGTCGGCATGGCCCGCAACGACGTGCGCAAGTGCATCGCCGATCTCGAGATCGCGGCCAAGGCCGCCGACTGGGCCGCAACGATCCACAGGAACGTCGAGGCCATGCTCGTCGCACTGGAGCCCCATCCACCCCTCGACGACATCGACCGACGCTTTGGGAAGGAGGTGCTCGGGAATTACCGCCAGCTCATCCTCGGCAGCTACTCGAAATTCGTGCAGGCGGAGAAGGTGCGGGCCAGCACGTCGTCGCTCGAGGGCGGCGGCGTGCTGTCGGGCCGCATCGTCGAGGAACGGCAGAGCAACCTCGAGGTCGCCCGGGAGAATTTCCACGCGCAGTGCGAGGAGGCGCGGTTCCTCACGCAGCAGTAGCGCGCCAAGTCGGTCGCCGCGCGCGAGCAGGCCGAACGGGTGCTCGAAATCTCCCGGGAACACCTCCGGGCGCTCGTCGGCAACTCCGCTGTCGACGACGCGACGGGGGACCAGCCCGACGACGATTCTCTGAGCACCCTCGTGCTGCGGTCGCCGATCGACGGGCTCGTCGAGGACATCTTCGTGGCCCGGGGCGAGCGCGTGGCTCCGGGCAAGCGGATGTTCGTCGTGGCCGACACCTCGACGCTCTGGGTGCGCGCGATGGTACACGAGCGGCAATGGACGGCGGTGGACGTGGCCGACGGGCAGACCGTGAGCGTGACCGTTCCCGGGGCGCTGGTCCACGACGCGACGGCCACGATCAACCACGTGGGCGCGACCGTGGAGGCCGAGAGCCGCAGCGTGCCGCTCGTGGCGGAACTGGACAACGATGACGCCCATTACAAGCCGGGCATGTTCGTGTGGGTGGACCTGCCACAGGGTGTGCTCCGCGATGCGATCGCCGTGCCCGCCGAGGCCGTGATGCGGCATGACGGCAGGACGTTCGTGTTCGTGCCCGAGGGGGGCGGCCGCTTCCGCCGGCGCGACGTGCAGACGGGGATCGAGACCGACGCGCTCCTCGAGGTGACCAGCGGCCTCGACGAGGGCGACGAGGTCGTCTCCCGTGGAGCCTTTCTCCTCAAAAGCCGCCTGCTCCTCGCGATGGAGCCGGAGGGCGGGTCGGCGGCAGCGCGGACCCCGCCGGGTACCGCCAGCCCCGGCGGGCCGGGCCGGCACCAGCCGAGGGACGTCGGCCACGGGGAGGGCGGCGGGATGCCGAGCCTTGCCGTGAAGCCGGAGGCGCGATGCTCTCGGGCCTGATCGAGTGGTCGTTGGGCAATCGCGTTCTCGTGATCGGCCTCTTTGTCGCGCTGGCCTTGGGCGGCCTGCTGGCGGCCACGAAGATTCCGATCGATGCGGTGCCGGATCTCGTCAACGTGCAGGTGCAGGTGGTCACCGATGCCGGCACGCTCACGCCCCTCGAGGTGGAGCGTTACATCACGTATCCCGTCGAACTGGCGATGAGCGGTCTGCCGGCGGTCGAGGAGACGCGCAGCCTCTCCAAGTTCGGCATCTCGCTCGTGACGATCGTGTTCCGCGAGGGCACCGACATCTTCCTCGCCCGCCAGCTCGTGGCGGAACGACTGGCCGAGGCACAGGCCCTCATTCCGCCGGGGCTGCCCGATCCGGCCCTCGGCACGCTCTCGACGGCGCTCGGAGAGATCCTCCAGTTCGAGGTCCGCGGCCAGGGGCACGACCTGATGGAACTGCGGAGCCTCCTTGAATGGGAGATCGCGCCGGCGCTGCGGGAAGTGTCGGGCGTGACCAACATCAACAGCCATGGCGGCTATGCGAAAAGCTACCAGGTGCAGGTCGACCCCGACCGCCTGTCGAGCCACGGCATTCCCCTCTCCGAGGTCATCGACGCGCTCGAGCGCAACAACGCCAGCACCGGCGGCGGCTACATCGTGAAGCACGGGGAGCAGCGGTTCATC
>JBJTBO010000016.1:0-3483 GCA_046091445.1 Planctomycetaceae bacterium
GCTCGCGGCCGCGGCCCACGCGAGGATGCGACAAAGACCCGTCCGGGCCGCACAGGCCCGCGCGGGTTTTTTCATGCACCTCGCCGACGTCCATAGGCCCGTCGTTTTCCCGTCGCCCGCCGGGGGCCTACTCGTCGTTGCCCCGCAGGGTCGCGAGCACCGTGTAGTCCTCGAGCGTCGTGGTGTCGCCGACGGTCTCACGTCCGGCGGCCACGTCCTTCAGCAGGCGCCGCATGATCTTGCCGCTCCGCGTCTTGGGGAGGGCCGCCGCGAAGTGGATGTCGTCGGGGACGGCGAGCGCGCCGATCTGGTGACGCACGTGCTTCCGCAGTGCGTCCTTGAGCGCGTCGTCCGGCTCGCCACCCCGCAGCGTGACGAAGACGGCCACGGCCTCCCCCTTGACCTCGTGCGGCCGGCCCACCGCGGCCGCCTCGGCGACGCTCGGATGGCTGACCAGCGCGCTTTCGATCTCGATCGTCGAGAGCCGATGGCCGGCGACGTTGAGCACGTCGTCGATCCGGCCCATGATCCAGTAGTAGCCATCGGCGTCCTGTCGGGCGTTGTCTCCGGCGAGGTATTTGCCGGGCACGCGTGACCAGTAGGCCTCGCGAAACCGCTCGTCGTTGCCCCAGATGCCGCGGAGCATCCCCGGCCAGGGGGCGGTCATCACGAGCCAGCCGCCCTGCCCCTGCTCCACCGGCCGACCCTCGGCATCGACGATCTCCGGAACCACGCCGGGGAGCGGGAGCGTGCAACTGCCCGGCTTCGTCGGCGTGCATCCCGGCAGCGGACTCATCATGATGCCGCCCGTCTCGGTCTGCCACCACGTGTCGACGATCGGGCAGCGCGTCCCGCCGATGACCTCGTGGTACCAGATCCACGCCTCGGGATTGATGCCCTCGCCGACCGTGCCGAGCAGCCGCAGGCTCGAGAGATCGCGGCCCTCGATGTGCTGCATGCCCCACTTCATGAACGAGCGGATCGCCGTGGGCGCCGTGTAGAAGATCGTGGGTTTTTCCTGCTCGATGATCTCCCAGAACCGGCCCTCGTGCGGGGCGTTGGGCGCGCCCTCGTAGATGAGGATGCTCGCCCCCGCGGCGAGCGGGCCGTAGGTCACGTAACTGTGGCCGGTGATCCAGCCGCAGTCCGCCGTGCACCAGAAGAGGTCGTCGTCGCGCAGGTCGAAGACCCACTCCGCCGTCGTCTTCGCCCAGAGGACGTAGCCGGCGGTCGTGTGCTTGATGCCTTTCGGCTTTCCGGTCGAGCCGCTCGTGTAGAGGATGAACAGCGGCGCCTCGGAGTCCATCGCCGCCGGAGGCGTGTCGCACGGCATGCCGTCCACCACGTCGTGCCACCACCGGTCGCGACCGGCGGACATGGAGACGGGCTGGCCGGTGCGTTTGAGCACGATCACCTGCCGCACGGAGGGGGACTTCGTCAGGGCCTCGTCCACGTTGGCCTTGAGCGGCAGTTTTGCGCCGCGGCGCCAGCCGCCGTCCGCGGTGATCACCGCCACGGCCTGCGCGTCGTTGTTGCGATCGGCGATGGCCTCGCTGGAGAACCCGCCGAAGATCACCGAATGCACCGCACCGATCCGCGCACACGCGAGCATCGCCACCACGAGTTCGGGCGTCATCGGCATGTAGATCGAGACCACGTCGCCGGGCTTCACACCGAGCCGTGAGAGCCCGGCGGCGAGCCTGCAGACCTCCGCGTGCAGTTCCCGATACGTGAGCGTGCGTCGTTCGCCGGCCGGCTCACCGACCCAGACCAGGGCCGTCTTCTCGCCGCGGCCTGCGGCGAGGTGGACGTCGAGACAGGCGGCCGACGCATTCGTGAGGCCGCCGCCGAACCAGACCGCATCGGGCGGCCGCCAGTCGAGCACCGTGTCGTAGGGCCGCATCCAGGGCAGCGCGCGGGCCCGTTCGTCCCAGAATGACGCGGGAGAGGTGCGGGCGGCGTCGTAGAGCCGGCGGTACTCCTCGAGCGACCCGATCCTGGCCCGCTGCGAGAATGCCGACGGAGCCGGGAAGACACGATCCTCCTGCATCACGCTCGCGACGCGTCCGGCGTCACCCGTCCCGGCTGCCTTCTGTGGCACGTTCATCGCTGGTCTGCTCCCCCCGAAGGTGCATGTGGCCCGGCGGCGCGGAGGCCGCGCCGCCCCGCAGGCGGCCGGGAGAGCAGAGCATCCGCGGCACGCCCCGGCAATGCCCGGCCGCGGGGGCGGCATCGCGCGCGACGTGTCGTGACGGCCCCTCCCGTCTACGCCGGTGCCGCAGCCGACCGTCCGGCCGCGAAGGGGCTCGCCGCCGCGTCGTCGCCGAAGCTGATGCCGAGGGCACGCGCGGCAAGCACGATCGAGCGGGCCGGATCGACCCGCGAGAGTCGCGTGATCGCCTCGCTGATCGGCACGCTCTCCATGTTGGGGGGCCGGAAGCAGACCATCTCGCCGAACCGCCCCTCGTGCACGAGCCGCACCGCATGGGCGCCATATTCCGTGGCGAGGACGCGGTCGAACGTCGTCGGACTGCCGCCACGCTGGAGGTGGCCGAGCACGACGGTGCGCACCTCGCGCATGAGCCGTCGACCGAGTTCGGCCGCGACGATCTCGCCGATGCCGCCGAGTCGCACCTGGTCCCTGGCCCCACCGGCGCCGGCCGTGACGAGCCCTCCCTCCGGCAGCCGCGCCCCCTCCGCGACGACGACGAGCGTGAACCGCTTGCCCTCCGACTCCCGCTCGAGCACCTTGCGGCAGACGTTCTCGAACGTCCAGTCGATCTCGGGCAGCAGGATCACGTCGCCGCCGCCCGCGATACCGGAGTGGAGCGCGATCCAGCCCGCGTGCCTCCCCATCACCTCGAGCACCATGATCCGCTCGTGGCTGGCGGCGGTCGTGTGCAATCGATCGAGCGCGTCGGTGGCGCAGTCCACGGCGGAGTCGAATCCGAAGGTGAATGCCGTCGCACCGAGATCGTTGTCGATCGTCTTCGGGACGCCGACGACCGGAATCCCGCGCTCGTGGAACTGCTGTGCGATGGCGAGCGATCCATCCCCGCCGGCACAGACGAGTCCGCAGATCGAGAGCTGTCGGACCGTGGCCGCCACCTGGTCGAGCAACGCCGGATCGATGCGCACCCGCTGATCCTCGCCGACGGTCGCGGCGAAGCGGCCCTTGTTGGTCGATCCGAGGATCGTGCCGCCCTGGGTGAGAATGCCCGCGGTGTTCCTCGCGTTGAGCGGCATGTAACTCACCGGCTCGACGAGGCCCTCGTAGCCCCTCAGAAACCCGACGCAGTCGTAGCCGAGCCGCTCGCTGCTCTTGACGACCGCGCGAATGACCGCGTTGAGGCCGGGGCAATCGCCCCCGGACGTGAGGACGCCGACGGCGGGCTTGGCGGGGGGCATGGGCGGATTCCTGAGGGTGTGGTCGGTCCACGACACCGAACACCGGTCCGCCTGCGCCGGATCCTCGGAGTGTAG
>JBJTBO010000017.1:0-4916 GCA_046091445.1 Planctomycetaceae bacterium
GGCGAGCGCATGCACCTCGGCCCGGGCGGCTGCCACCGCGGCGGTCACTGCGGCGCGGCGTGTCGTCGCCCGATCGTGCTCGGCACGGCTCGTCGGGGCATCCCCGCGCGTGACGCCGGCGAACACGGCGACGAGCGCGTAGTAGTCGCGCTGCGGCACCGGGTCGAGCTTGTGGTCGTGGCAGCGGGCGCAGTTGATCGTCACGCCGCAGGCCGCCGACATCACCTGCGTGACCATGTCGTCGAGATCGTCGGCCCGTGCCTGGCGACGCAGGACGTCGGTCGTGGTTTCGACCTGACCGACGAAGTCCCACGGGCCGGCGGTGAGGAACCCCGTGGCCACGACGTGATCCGGATCGTCCGGAGCGGTCACGTCGCCCGCGATCTGCCGCCTGAGGAACTCGTCGTACGGGAGGTCGCGGTTGAGCGCGTCGATCACCCAGTCGCGATAGCGCCAGGCATTGGGCCGCAGCTGGTCGCGCTCGAAGCCGTGGGTGTCGGCGTAGTGGGCGATGTCGAGCCAGTGGCGGGCCCAGCGCTCGCCGTAGTGGGGCGACGCGAGGAGCCGGTCGAGCAGCGCGTCGTAGGCGTCGGCGGACTCATCGGCGAGGAAGGCCGCCACGTCTGCGGGCGCGGGCGGCAGGCCGAGCAGATCGAACGACAGCCGGCGGATGAGCGTGCGCCGATCGGCCTCGGCCGCCGGCGCGAGGCCCTTCTCGGCGAGCGTCTCCTGCAGAAAGCGTTCGATCGCGTTGCCGGTCGGCCAGCCGTGGCGTCGCGGCGGCACGGTGGGGCGCGTCACGGGCTGCCATGCCCAGTGGTCCAGCCGCGGGTCGCGGTCGGTCGCGCGGGCGGCGCGATCGAACTCCGACTCGGGCCACTCCGCTCCGGAATCGATCCACTCGGTGAGAAGCTTCACCTCGGCGGCGGAGAGCCGCTCGCCGTCGGGTGGCATCATCGTCTCGTGGTCGGTACTCGTGATCCGTCGGATGAGTTCGCTCTCGGCGGCCTTGCCCGGCACGATCACCGCACCGAAATCGCCCCCTTGAAGCGCCCGGTGCCGCACGTCGAGCCTCAGGCCGCTCTCCTGGGTCTCGGGGCCGTGGCAGGCCCCGCACCGTGCGACGAGCAGCGGACGGATCGACTCCTCGATCGGCGCGGCTGCGACGGTGCCTGCGACGCGACCGAGCGCTGCGGTCACGAGCAGGAGGAGGGCGCGGTGCGTCGAGCGGGGCGGCCGTCCGTCGGTGATGGGCATGCCGTGCTCCAAACGCGCAGCCGGAAATGCGCAGGCGAGCGTGCCAGGACCGTTGCAGTGTAGGCTCGACAAACGTATCATACAAGTTGCAGGTGGTGGGCGCCGGCACGTGGTCGGTGCCCGAGCCGGCGGCCGTGCGCGACGGCACGGCCCGGGTGGTGGCTGTGCAACGGGAGGAGCGATGCCCGCGACGCCGCGCACGATCTCGACGCCCCGAGCGCCCGTGAAGGTGCGACGAAGGGCGGGGATCGCGCCGGCCCGGGACCTCGTCGACCAGGTCGTGACGCACCTGCGCGCGCGGATCCTGGCGGGCGACCATGCCGTCGGCGTGTCGCTGCCGAGCGAAGGCGACCTTGCGGAGTCGTTCGGCGTGTCGCGCACGGTGATCCGCGAGGCGATGCGGAGCCTCCGTGCCCAGGGGCTCGTCGTCATGAGCCAGGGCTCCCGGCCCCGTGTGGCGGAGGTCGATGCCCGGCCCACCGTCGAGTCGCTTGCGCTCCTGCTCGCGCGATCGCGAACGACGCTGCTCGGCCTGACGGAGGTGCGGCGGCCGCTCGAGACAGAGATCGCCCGACTCGCCGCGACCCGCGCGACCGCGGAGCAGATCGCGGCGCTCTGCGACGCGAACGTCGAGCTCGAGCACGCGACGACACTCGAGCAGCGTGTCGCCGCCGACGTGCGGTTTCACGATCGGCTCGCCGTGGCCACGGGCAATCCCGTGTTCGGCGTGCTGCTCGGCACGCTCGGCGGGCTCCTCGTGGAGTCGCGGCGACGCACGATCCGCGCGGCCGGCGTGGCCCCCGCCCTCATCGGCCATCGCGAGATCCTCGCCGCCGTCGATCGTCACGATCCGACCGCCGCCGAGGCGGCGATGCGACGGCATCTCGACTGGGCGGAGCGTGACATCCGGGCCGACGCACGAGCCCGCATCCGGACGACGTCCTCCGCAGGGGCGGATGGATCGTGAGCGTCGTGCGGCGCGGGCGGATCACCGCCTGCAGCGGGGCACCATCACGGGCCGGTAGGTCGCGCCCGGAGCGAGTCGCACCGAGGGCCACTCGGGGCGGTGGATCGAATCGGGGTGCTTCTGGGTCTCGAGGCAGAGGCCGGCGTTGGGACCATAGACCGCGCCCGCCTTGCCACGCAGCGAGCCGTCGAGAAAGTTGCCCATGTACACCTGGACGCCCGGCTGGTCGGACCGCACCTCGAGCGTGCGGCCGCTCGCGGGATCCCGGAGGATCGCCGCCGTGCGGAGCGTTCCGTCGGGCCGCCAGTCGCGCACCACGTAGTCGTGATCGACGCCGCGCGGCACGCCGGGGCCCGCGTCGGGAGGCAGCGCGTCGATCGCCGCGCCGACGCGCCTCCACGGGGTGAGCTCGGGGCGGAAGTCGAAGGGCGTCTCCTGCACCGGGGCGAACACCCCGGTGGGGATGCCGCCGGCATCGACCGGCAGGTAGAGGTCGGCGCTCACCGCCAGCTCGTGGCCGGCGACGGATCCGGACGCCTGGCCCGCGAGATTCCAGTAGGAGTGATGCACGAGGTTGACGATCGTCGGCGCGTCGGTGGTCGCCTCCATCTCGACGATGAGCGCGCCCTCCGCCGTGAGCGTGTAGGTCGTCCGCGCCGTGAGTCGCCCCGGATAGCCTTCGTCGCCGTCGGGTGACACGAGCGTGAACTCGACGGCGGGGCCGCGGTCGCCCACGTGCGGCCGTGCCGACCAGAGCTTCTTGTCGAATCCCACGAGCCCGCCATGCAGGTGATTGGGGCCGTTGTTGGTCGCGAGGCGGTACGTCGTGCCGTCGAGGACGAAGGCGCCGCCCGCGATCCGATTGCCGCACCGCCCCACGGTCGCGCCGAAGTAGGGATGGGTGCCGACATAGCCGGCGAGGTCGTCGAAGCCGAGCACCACGTCGGTCGCCGGGTCGCCGGCATTCCGACCGGGCACGAGGAAGCTCGTGAGGATCGCGCCGAAGTCGGTGACCGTGGCGCGAAAGCCGCCGGCGTCGAGGGTGAAGAGCCGCGCTTCACGGCCGTCGGTCAGCGATCCGAAGACGCGCACGGCAGGCTCGGCAGGACGCGCGGCGGCGGGCGGGACATCGGGCATCGGTGGCTCCGCGGCGGAGGGCGGGATCGGGCTCCCGAGCCAGCCGAGCATAGCGGCCAGCACGCCCCCGACCACGCGCCGCAGGCACGGTGGCCGTCGCACAGCCTTGCAGTCACGCGGCGTCACGCCGCCTGCTGCACACCCTTCGCACCGGCACGCTGCGGCTTCGCCGCGGCGGTCTCCGCCTCCGCCTGACGCTGTTCGATCCATCCGTCCACACTCCACGGACCACCCCCGAACGCGGCGAGGGCGAGCAGGCCGCCGCCGATCGCCATGTTCTTCATGAACTGGATGATCTGCAACTGCCGCTGTCCCGGATCACTGAACTGCCAGAAATCGTGGAAGTAAAACGTCGCCGCACCGAGGAAGCAGAAGAGAAACAGCGCCCCCATGCGGGTCCAGGCGCCGAGGATGAGCGAGATGCCGCCGAGCACGAGCAGCCCGATCGCACCGAAGAGCGCGAACTTCGGATTCGGCACCCCCTCGGCGGCCATGTAGGCCGCGGTCTCCTGAAACTGGGGGATCTTGTTGCCCACGGCGCTCATGAGAAAGATCGCCGTCAGCATGAGCCGAGCGAGAAGGGCCGTGAAGCCCTGCACCGCCGCCGCCAGGTGTGCCATGGAGGAACTCCTTCTCCGGCCTGTCGTCCCGCCTGTCGTCCGGTCCGCGCCCCGGATCTGCGCCCGGGTCGGCCGTCGGCCGATCCCCGCGGACTGGCCGCATGGTCGTCAAACCGCGGCGGCCGGGGCAAGGCCAACTGCCGGCTGATCGCGCGTGACGCAGTGGAGGCCGCCGCGACCCCGCACGAGGATGCCGCACTCCACGGGCACGACGAGCCGGCCGGGAAATGCCTGTTCGAGCGTCGCCAGGGCGGGCTCGTCGGTCGGGCTCCCGAAGACGGGCACGGCCACCACGCCGTTGGCGACCAGGTAATTGAGGTGGCTCGCGGGAAGCTGGACGCCCGCGAACGCGAAGCGGGGCGGGATCTCGACCGGGATGACGTCGAGGGGGCGGCCGCGCGCATCGACGAGCGAGCGCAGCAGCGCGAGGTTGGCCTCGAGCGGCTCGTGGTTGGGGTCGAGCGGGTCGCTCTGCCGGGCGGCGAGCACCCGGCCCGGCGCGACGAATCGTGCCAGCTGATCGATGTGCCCGTCCGTGTCGTCGCCCGCGAGTTCGCCGCCCGTCCAGAGCACGCGCTCCACGCCGAGCATCGCGGTCAGCACCCTCTCGAGCGCCGTCCGATCGAGTCCGGGATTGCGCCGCGCATCGACGACGCAGCGTTCGTTGACGAGGAGCGTGCCCTCGCCGTCCGTCTCGATCGCGCCCCCCTCGAGCACGATGCCCCCGTCGAACACGGGCAGGCCGAGCCGCCCGGCGAGCGCGCGGGCCACGCGGGCGTCGTCGTCCCACGGCGGATACGTCCCACCCCACGCATTCCACCGGAACGTCACGGCAGCCGGCGGCAGTCCGGAGCCGGGCGGCGGCAGGAGAAAGACCGGTCCGGTGTCGCGCAGCCATGCGTCGTTCGTCGGAATCTCCTCGAACTCGACGCCGC
>JBJTBO010000018.1:0-9460 GCA_046091445.1 Planctomycetaceae bacterium
CACCCGCCGGCATCCCGCCCGCCGTCACGAACACGGCCACGGTCTCCGGCCGAGAGTACGACCCCGATCCCTCGAACAACACCGACAACGACACGTTCACTCCACAGTACGCCGACCTCGCCGTCACCAAGGTCGTGAGCGACGCCCGCCCGAACGTCGGTGACGTCATCACCTACACCATCACGCTCGAGAACCTCGGTCGTGACACGGCCACCGGAGTCACGGTCAGGGACCTTCTGCCGGCGGGCCTCATATTCGCGGGCTCGACGCAATCTGGGACGTACGACCCGTTTACCGGCATCTGGAATGTCGGCACCGTGGACACGCTCTTCGCGCGCGTGCTGTCGATCCAGGCGATCGTGCTGCCGCCGGCGTCGGGCATCCCGCAGCCGCAGACCAACACGGCGAGCGTCCAGACGAGCGATCAGTACGACCCCGATCCGGCGAACAACACCGACAGCGTGACGGAGACGCCCCGGTATGCCGATCTCGCCGTGACGAAGCGCGTGGACGATCCGGCGCCGAACGTCGGCGGACAGGTGACCTTCACCGTGGAGATCACGAATCTCGGCGCCGACGAGGCGACGGGCGTGGCGGTGCGCGACCTTCTTCCGACCGGGCTCACGTTCGTCTCCGCCGGAGCCTCGGCGGGCACGAGCTATGACCCGGCAACCGGGATCTGGACGGTCAACACGCTCCCGGTCGGCGGCGTGGAGATCCTCACCATCCTCGCCGCGGTCGCCGAGTCGGGACGATTCACGAACGTCGCCGCGGTCTCGGCTTCCAACGAGTACGACCCGGATCAGACCAACAACCGCGACGAGGCGACCGTCACGACGCGTGAGGCCGACCTCGCCGTGGTGAAGACCGTCAACGACGCCCGCCCCAATGTCGGCGACGTGGTGACCTTCACGATCACACTGTCGAACGAGGGCCCCGACGTGGCGAACAACGTCACGCTCACCGACACGCTGCCCGCCGGCCTCCAGTTCATCGCCGCCACGCCGAGCCAGGGCTCGTTCGACGCGGGCACGGGCATCTGGACCGTCGGCACCGTGGGCGTCGGCCCCGAGCTCGCCCAGACGCTCGTCATCTCCGCCCGCGTGCTCGCCCCCGCGGTCAACACGATCCCGCCGGCACGCACGAACGTCGCCGCCGTGCGCGGCGCCGACGAGCACGACCCGAACCCGGGCAACAACACCGGCACCTCGACCGTAACGCCGCGCTACGCCGACCTCGGCGTGAAGAAGACCACGAACAACGTCCAGCCGGACGTCGGTGACACGGTCGTCTACACCGTGAGCCTCTTCAATCTCGGCACGTCGGCGGCCACGAACGTGGAGGTGACCGACGCGCTGCCCTCGAACGTGGAACTCGTCTCCGTCACGCCTGCCGCGGGGACGCGGTTCGAGGAGTTGCCCACCGGCGGCATCTGGAGCGTGCCGTCGATCAATCCAGGCCAGACGCTGCTGCTCCGGATCACCGTGCGGGCCACGTCGTCGAGCGTGGCCTTCAACACCGTGACGATCACCCACAGTGATGTCTGGGATCCGAACGACCGCAATAACTCGGCCCGCACGCCGACCGACCCGCAGCAGGCCGACCTCTTCCTCTCGAAGTCCGTCGATGTCGCCACGCCGAACGTCGGCGATACGGTGACGTTCACGATCGAGGTGGACAACCTCGGCCAGACGGCCGCCCAGAACGTCACGGTCCAGGACGCGATTCCCACCGGGCTCGAATTCGTCGCCGCGAGCGCCGGCGGCACGTTCGACGCGTCGACCCGGACGGTCACGTGGTCACTGGGCACGCTCCCCTTCCCCGGCCAGACGTTCCTCACCGTGCAGGCCCGGGTGCTCGCCCCGGTCGGTGGCGGACCGGCCTTCCCACAGACGAACGACGCCGTCGTGAGGAGCACGACCCCGGATCCCGACCCCGACAACAACCGCGGCTCGTCCACGGTCACGCCCCTGCAGGCCGATCTCGCGGTCTTCAAGACGGTCGACGTGGCCGACCCGACGATCGGGGAGACGATCTCGTTCGAGATCACCGTCGCGAACTACGGGCCCGACACGGCGACCGGCGTGATCGTCTCCGACCCGTTGCCCACTGGCCTGACGTTCCTGAGTGCGGCGGCAAGCCAGGGGACCTTCGACGCCGGTACGGGCATCTGGACCGTCGGCACGGTCACCCAGACCGACACGCCGAGCCTGCGCATCACCGTCCGGGTGACCAGGGCGACCGGTGGCACGCTGACGAACACCGCCACTGTGTCGGCGACGACGTATGACCCGGATGAAACGAACAACCGCTCGGAGGTCGAGCTCTTCGTGAAATCGAGTGCCGTCCTCGTGGGCACCGAGTTCGGCTGCATCAGCGGACCGCTCGTGCGCGTGATCGATCCCGATACCGGCGTGGATCGGGCGATTCCGTTCTATGCCTACGAAGCGACGTTCCGTGGCGGCGTGCGCGTCTTCGGCGCCGACATCACGGGGGACGGTGTCCCCGAGATCCTCACGGCCCCCGGCCCGGGCCGGCCGGGCCAGGTGAAGGTGTTCTCCGAGACCGGCGTGCCGCTGCCGCAGTACTCCTTCTTCCCGTTCGGGGAGAACTACCGGGGCGGCGTCGAGATCGCCGCTGGACCGGTGACGGGTGCCGGAAGGTTCGAGATCGTCGTCGGCCAGAGCCGGGGCCCCAGCCTCGTGCGCGTCTTCCGCGTCATTCCCGATGTCGGCGTCGATGGCACGGTCCTCCGCCAGGTGCAGCCGTTCGGCCCGCGTTTCCGCGGTGGCGTGTACGTCGGGACGGCGGACGTCGGCACGTTGTCGGGGAGCACGGCCACGTCGACGGCGCTCGATGGAATCGCGGACCTGGTCGTCGGCAGCGGGCCCGGGATCCAGGCGACCGTGCGGGTCTTCAATGCGGTGCCGACCCGGCCGGCACTCACCGATGCCTTCGCCGTGATCGGCCGCGGGTACCGGCTCGGGGCGAGCGTCGCCAAGCTGCCGGGCGCGGTCGGCGTGGCCGACCGGATCCTCGTCGGCGGCGGCCAGCGCAGCGGATCGGTCGTCGAGACGTGGGAGCGATCGAGCGGCCAGTTCGTTCGTGAAGCCGCGTTTTCCGCGTTCGGCTCCGCGACGCGTGCCGCCGTCTTCGCCGCCGCTCTCGATCCGACGAACATCTTTTCGGTCGAAGGCCTCGGCGGCACGACGCCGGGCGTCCGCAAGAACACGTCACCCTCGGGCGGCACGTCGTCCGAGGTGCCGCAGACCTCCGGGTTCGACGCGCCCCTGCGTGTGACGGTCCTGCGAGCGTAGCGCACGGCCGGTGTCCTGATGAACTCGACCGTCGTCACGCGAAATCGAGCCGCGCGACGGTTCGCACGCGGTCGCCGAGGTCATTCGCCGTGACGCCCGCGGACGACACCGAATAGAGACCGTCCCCGATCCGCAGGCTGCGTCGGACGGGGGCGTCCTGCCGCACGTCGGCGACGTGCGTGAAGCCGGTCGCGGGATCGACGCCGAAGACACGCAGTCCTTCGTCGACCACCGACTCGGTGCCTGTCCACCGCCAGTTGGAAAAGGGCACCGCGAGCAGTCCCCGCTCCGGGAACCAGGAAAACGCCCGATGCTCCGTCGCGGCCTCCGAGTGGTTCCAGCCCTCCCCCTCGACGATCGCGGCCGCGTCGATCTGTCGCGGGGCGGTCATGTCGGACACGTCGAAGAGCGAGACCTGAGAGGATCCCGGGGCGTCGCCGCGGCCGATCCCGAAGAGCCGCCCGGGCTCCATCGCCTGCAGGTAGGTCGAGAACCCCGGAATCTTGAGTTCGCCGGCGACGCGTGGCCGCCGGGGATCGGAGAGATCGATCGCGAAGAGTGGATCGACCTCCTCGAAGGTCACGACGTAGGCCGTATCGCCGAGGAACCGGACCGACTTGAGATCCTCGCCCGGCGCGATGCCGGCGAGCGTCCCGATCGGACGCAGGTCGAGACCCCGTCGCTCGAGCACGGTGACGACGGAGGCCGCTTGCGCACCCCAGCCCTCGTGCGTGACGACCCGCAGCAGGCCGTCGGCGGCCACGTCGATCGCAAACTGAGCCGGCAGCCACCCGGCCACGGCCCCGGTGGCCAGATGCCTCACCTCCGCGCCGAGCGCGAAGGCGTTGAGCGTCGTGATCGGCTTCAACCCCGCGTCGACGTCGGTCGAGGCGAGGACGATCGCCTCGGCGGACGCGTACACCACGCCGGCGAGCCCGAGTGTCGTCACCGCGTGATCGAGACCGACCTGGTCGTCGACCGGCGAGAACGTGACGACCGTGAAGAGCCCGTCGCCGCCGCCACGAATCGGCAGGTGGATGGAGCCCACGTCGTACAGCGGCGTGGTCGTGGTGACGCCGTCCGGGGTCGTCGTCCGCACGTGCGGCAGGCTGTCGCCGATCTCCCGCTCGGTGGGCATCTTCGGGAGGTCCGCGTGCATCCCGGTCGAGCCCGGCTCGACTGCCGGCCGCCCGGCGGACGCCACGCCGGTCAGTCCCGTCGCGGCGACGGAGACGAACGGCATGATCGTGGGCATGAACCCGCCGTATCCCCAGGGGCTCGAGAAGGTCGTCGTGCCATCGATCACGAGGTGGAGGCGGTCGTCGATGGAACGGGCGGCTGCCAGCGTCCCATCGATCGCCATCTCCTCCACGAGAACGGGTGCGGTGCGGTCACGGACGTCGAAAATGCCGACGCGCACCTCCGGCACCACAGGACGGTAGCGGCCGATCACCAACTCGGTGGTGACTCCGGTATCGACCGGTTCGCCCCCCGCTTCGAGCGCTCCCCCGGGCGATGACGCGGCATCACCGGGTGACCCGACCGCGGAGATCAAAGCGTCGGATGCCGTGACCATCGGCACGCCCGCGACGACGTCGGTGGTGCCGAACGCGTCGTCCGACAACTCGTCCGCCATCGGCTTCCAGTGCGTCGCGACGATCGTCAGTCGGTCCCCATGGAGGAAGATCTCGCCGGCATCGCCGGTGACCGGCACCTCCGCGAGGACCGCAAACCGATCGATCGCAGCGTCGATGATCCGGAGCCGGCCGTCACCCACGAGGTAGATGAACCGTCCGTCCGTCTGGACGAGATCCCCCTCCTCCACGCCGGCCACCTGATTGTTGGTGCCGGAATGATCGGCGGCGGCCGCCATGCTCGTCGTGACGGCGTTGCCGGCGAGGCCCCGGGCGAACGACGAGATGCCGGTCGTCACGTACGACTGCACCGATCGCGCGCCATTCGCCGCCAGCCACCGCCCCACGTCCGCGAGACTCGTCGCGCGGACGAGCGGATTGGCCTGCCGGGTGTCCTCGATCGTGTCGAACGCGTCGGACACGATCCGGTCGAAGCCCCGCTGCCCGAGGATCCGGTCCGCTTCGAAGCCGCCATGAAGGAGGTTTCTGCCCCCGCCGCCGGCGATCATGTCGTCACCCGCGTTGCCGTAGATGCGGTCGCCGCCACTGCCACCGACGATCGTGTCGTCACCGTTCCCACCCATGAGTGACGTCGCCCCGGCTCCGCTGACGGAGATGCGGTCGTCTCCGTCGCCGCCGCGCACCACGAACAGGGAGCGACGCACCGGCACGTCGATGCGGATCACGTCGTCGCCCGTACGCCCGTCGATGATCACCAGGCCGATCTGGGCGGCGGGTCGCCGCGCGACCACCGCTCCGTTGACGGTGAACTGCATCCACTGCCGGGCTTCCGGATCGGACACGACGGCGATGACGTCATCCGGCCGCGATGGGTCCGTGTCACCGCGCACGACCAGCGGGGCGACCGCGAGCACACGCCGCGTTTCGAGCGGCTCGGGACCGTGGACGACCGACCGACGCGCATGGGTGGGCATGGCTGCTGCTCCCGGAGGTGAGGCGGGGGCCTTACCAGACGCGCGTCCATGAGGGATAGCCCGCATCGGGCACATCCGCACTCTTGACGCGACGCCGTGACCGGCCCGGCAGCCTGGGAAAGCGCGGGGGGCGACGAACGCGTCCCCGCCGAGTGGCCGCCGTGGCAGGGCCGGGGACAAGCGTGCCGCTCCCTGCGCGGTGCCGCACCCGCGTCGCATGCGGCCTACAGCCAGCCTCGGGCGGCGAAGGCCTCGGCCGTCTGCCGCAGGCGGTCGTCGAGCGAAGCCGCCGGAGCGAAGTCGAGCTGTGTTTTCGCCTTGGCAGCGGAGCAGGCCCAGCTCCGTACCGTCGCCTCGCGCACCTTGTCGAGCGAGAGGATGTTGCCGCGCGGGTCGGGTCGGGCGACGCTCTGCGAGACGAGACCGATGGCGCGCCCCACGAACTTCCAGAGCGGCCACACGAGCACGCCCTGCCCCAGCGCGCCGGCGATCCGCCGCCCGAACTGCGCGTAGTCGGGATGCATCCGATCGTCGCACGCGAGGTAGTACCCCGCCGGAGAGTACCGTCCATCCGCGTCGTGGAGGACCGTCTCGCCGCGCTCGGCCGCCGCCACGAGCAGGTCGACGAGATCGGCGGAGTGGATGAGCGACAGGGGCGGCGTGCGGAAGCCGATCGTCAGATGGAGTCGCGTGCGACGGATCGCCTTGAAGAGCGTGGCGGTCTTGAAGTCGCCCGCGCCGAAGACGATGCCGGGCTGGACGACCGTCACGGGCAGGCGGTCGGCCCGCCGCTGCAGCTCCACCTCGCCCGCCCGCTTGCTCCGCCCATACTCGGAGATCGGCGCGGGTGGATCGCCCTCGTCGCGGAACGCGCGGTCGCGGGGTGGCGGGCCGGCGGCCGCGAGACTCGACAGGTAGACCAGTCGCGGTGGGTTCGGCTGGGCCGCACAGGCGTCGGCGAGGTTCGCCGTGCCTGTGCCGTTCGCGGCGTGGAGGTCGGCGACGCGCGGGGCCGCCACCAGGGCGCCCAGGTGGAAGATGGTGTCACATCCGGCAAGCGCCCCGCGGTAGGCGGCCGGATCGGAGAGCCCGCCATGCACCCGCGTGACGCCAGGTCGTCCCAGGTGCGGCGCGTTCGCGGCCGGGGAATCGGGCCTGACGAGGCAGCGGACCTCGCAGCCACGGGCGCACAGCGACTCGACGAGATGCGTGCCGATGAAGCCGGTCGCGCCGGTGACGAACGCGGTCCGCAGTGCCATGGCTGGAGCGTCTGTCGGAGGAAACGTCAGCCCGCCCTGCTCAGGGGCTCGTCCGCCGTCGGTGGCTGCCGCGGAAAGAGGCCCGGCTGGATGACCGCCATCGGGAGAGGACTCGTGATGCCCTGAAGGACGGAGGCCGATGACCTCCACGCCACGAGCCAGCGGGCGAAGGCCTCACGGCCCGCGTCCATCGCCTGCTCGTGCTCGACGATCCGACGCTCGATCTGCGGTCGATACCGCTCGCACGACGCGGGCAGGCAGCGATCGATCCCGCGGAGGACGATCCGCAGCAGCCGCGACTCGTTGAAGCTGTCGTTGACCGTGCCGAGTGTCTCCTGCAGGTTCGCGAGCGCCGTGGCGATGTGCCCGCCCAGTCCCGGATCGATGCACGACTGCACGAGCTCGAGCGCGTACCGCAGCCGTTTGGCCGCGATGCGCACCTCGTGCAGCTGTTCCCAGCTGCCGCCGTCGCCGCGTTGGCACAGGGCGTCGAACCCGGTCACCATGCGCAGCACCGTCGGCCGCGCGTGCCCCCCGAACGTCGTCACGTCGGGACCCCGCTGCCTGATCGACGCCAGGGAGTTCGCGAGCAGGCGGTCGAAGCCGAACGGATAGTCGCGACAGGCGGCGCGCAGCCTCTGCTCGGCCGGGATGCGGTGGGCGAGCACGAATCCCGAGAGCATGTCGTGGGCCGGCCGATCGGCCATCTCGACGCGATCGAGGCGGCCGGTGAGTTCGCCGAGGACGACGTCCCAGTCCCGCGCCTCGCCCGCGGCGCGGCGGATGAGCCGCAGCCGTGACCGCAGGTGCTTGCCGACCTTGTGCGGCAGGCAGCGGCGGAAGAGGTCGACGGCGGCCGCGGCCCGGCGCGTGGCGACGCGCAGCGCGTGCACCCGCTGCCCCCCGCGCTTCACCTCGGTGAGGGCTTCACCGATGCGATCCCGCACGGTCTCGAGCCGGATGCAGAGCACGCGCCGGGCCGCGTCGGCCACGGGGGTCGTCTCGGTCAGGTCCGCCACACACGTCGCCATCGCCATTGCCCGCTCCCCCGTTTTCATGGATCCCGTCACGCCGCCTGCCGCGAGGCCGTGGCCTCGGCGACGATCTCTCGCAGTGGCCGGTAGGCGATCCGTTGCACCGCCCTCTCGGGCCGCAGCCAGCGCCTGGTGCGGCGTCCCTTCTCGGGCCAGTCGCGCTTCGCGGTCTCCACGGTCATGCAAAACACGACGACCTCGTACCGACAGCCCAGCTTCTCGAGTTCATACCGCCCCAGCGGATGCCTCCGCACGCGTCCGACGAGCCCCGCCTCCTCCCATGCCTCCCGCACCGCCGTCTCCCGGAGATCACAGCCGCGCATGAGATTTCCCTTCGGCACCAGCCAGCGTTTGCCACTGCTCGACGTGATCAGGCAGACGCGGCCTCGCCGCATGGCGATCACCGCGGCCTGGGGGTGTCGCTTGGTTCGTCTGGCCATCGCGGTGCGGATCTCCCCTGAACATGGACGCGTCGCCGGGGCCGATCGCCCGACCGATCAGTCGCTCCTCTCCTTCGGCACCGTGCCTCGGGTGAGTTTCAAAAAACGTCCGTCAGGATTCGCGGTCTCGGATTGTGAGCGCGGCCGGGGGCCCGCGGCCCGGTGTGGGACCGCGTCGCGGCCGCATGGCTCCCCCATTTCTCCCCAACTGTGGCGGCCGCAACCCGGCTCGCCGTGGGCCGTTCAAGGAGGGCGGTCCGGGCGTCCGTCCCGAGTGGGTACGATGCTCGAGGCCGGAACGGTTCCGTGGCGGTGCGACATGGCCGCCCGACTCGAGGAGGGTCCCATGGCGACGGTGGCATCTCGACGCGAAGCGCTGGCCGAATTCGCACGCACGCGGCAGGCCCCGGCGGGCTCGGGACGCGGCCGTCGCCTGATCGTGGGGCTCGCCCTGACGGCCCTGCTCGCCGCGGTCATCGTCTGGTGGTTCGGTGCCTTCGGAACGCCCCGGGAAATCCGGGACCTGCGGTCGCTCGTGAATCAGGAGATCGCCTCGCTCGACAGGGTCGCCCGGAGCGATGCGCCCTTCGACGGGGGAGCCACGAACTTCGGCGCGGTGTTCGAACAGGCGCGGGCGGTGCCGGAGGCCCAGCGCGCGGCAGCCTGGCGCGAGATGGGGCGGTTGTTCGAGGCACGGGAGACGGTGGAGGTGCAGTCGTTCTTCCGGCTGCCCGCCGCGGAGCGGGACGCGGAACTCGATCGCCGCATCCGCGCCGAGGAGGAGCGACGCAAGTCACGCGACGCGAGCCGGGGCCAAGGCGGTGGTCCGCCCCGCGGCGGT
>JBJTBO010000019.1:0-6252 GCA_046091445.1 Planctomycetaceae bacterium
GACCAGCGCATCAAGCAGTTCGCCGACGACGCGAAGACCGTCCACAAGGGGACCGAGGAGGAACGGACCGCATTCACGCGACGGTTGTCGACCGCGATGCTCGAGGAGCATGATCCGCGTGTGCGGTGCGGCATCCTCGACGTCGCGGCCGGGTTCGACGACGCGTCCGCACTCGCGATCTGCCGTGGTGGCCTGCAGGATCCCGACGAGCGCGTGCGTCTCACCGCGTGCGCCGTGTGGGGACGTCGCGGCGGAGCGGAAGCCGTCGAGCTTCTGGCCGCCCGCTATCGCTCCGACCTGGAACTCGACGTGCGACTGCGCGCCCTGAAGGCCCTCGGCGAATGCCATGACGAATCGGCGATTCCCGTGCTCGCGCGCGCCCTCGAGGACTCCGACCCGGCCGTCCAGTACCGGGCCGTTGCGGCCCTCAAGGAGGTGAGTGGCCGCGATCTGGGCAACGACGTCAATCGCTGGCGCGAGTGGGCGGCCGATCCGGAGGGATCGTCCGCCGAGTGGTCGATCGCGGAGACGCTGAGAAAAGTGTTTTGATCCGCCGGATGCGCCTACGCGCGACACCGCGCTCCCCTGCGGCTAGGCACGCGAACCGGCCGGCCGGCCGCGCCGATCGCGATGGATGGTCGATTCGCGAGCCCTCGGTCGACTGGGGTGTTTCGGCAACCTGCCGCAGCGATCGGACGCAGCCGATCGGTGGCCGCGTTTTCAGCCGCTGCCTGGTCGATACCACCACCACCCGTTGAACCGCCCCCGCTGACCCTCGCGCGACCGCCATGCACGTGCCGTGTAGTCCGGCTTCAGACGCCCATGGCGCGCGCCGGATTCGCCGCTGGACGCAGTGGCCGTCCGGACGGTGGCTGATCGCCTGCGTGGTCGCGATCGGCGGAGCCATCGTCACCGACACGTCGAGCGGCCAGTCAGGCAAGGGCCGCTCCTCATCCCCACGGTTCCTCGACGGCCTCTTCGCGCGGCCGGAACGCACGCCGGCCTTCATTCCGGTCCCCACGCCCCCTCCGGAGAGCGAACTCCCGGCACTGGAACGCGACGCCTCTCGCAGGCCCGGGAAGACCGCGTCGCAACCCGCCCCCGCGAAGCGCCAACCAGTCCCGGCGAAGACCTCCGGCACGACCCCGACGGCCGTGACGCTGCCGACGTGGTCCGACACCGTGTCGTTCGGCCGGTCCCTCCAGACGGTGGCCACGTCGATTGCCACGGACGCACTCGACCCGTCCTACCGCCCCGAGCCCCGACCGGAACCGCCCAGGAGCGTCGTCGCCCATCCCGGCACGGGCCGCGCCACCGCACCGCTGCTCGCCACGAATCTGCAGCCGACTGGCGCGCCGCCCCCGCGGACCGCGAGATTCGAACGGCTCCGCAGGCTCGTCGCCGGCACGCTCGCCACCTACCAGCGACGCCCGCTCAATACGGCCCAGCACACGCCCTGGGAGGTCATGCACGGCTTCATCGCCTTCGGCGTGCCGACGCAGGTGCGCGTGGGAGGCCCCGCCGGCGAGCTTGTCAACGCGATCGGCTGGTCGAACATGGGCGGCCGCTGCCGCGGTCAGACCATGCTCACCACCACCGACGACCGCCTCACCGCGCTCAAGGGCTTCGGCGTCCAGGGGCATTCCGCCCAGTACCTCGCGATCCTCGCGCAGTGCCGGGTCGCGGCCAATTCGCCCATCGTGGTCAATTCCCGCGAGTTCACCGTATCCGACCTGATCGACGAGGAGATGCAGGCCTGTCAGGAGAAGACGGAGCTGACGTTCGCCCTCATCGCCCTGGCGCACTACCTGCCGAGTGACACCACCTGGACCGCCCGGGACGGGAAGGAGTGGTCACTGCCGAGGCTGGTGGAGGAGGAGCTGGGCCAGCCGATCCGCGGAGCCCCGTGCGGCGGCACGCACCGCCTCTTCGGGCTCGCCTACGGCTGCCAGCGGCGGCTGCGGGCCACGGGGCGGCTCGACGGCGTCTACCTCCGGGCGAACAAGTACGTGCGCGACTACCAGCAGCTCGCGCTCACGCAGCTGCGGAACCGCGACGGGTCGTTCAGCACCGAGTGGTTCAAGTACGCCGCCGATCGTGACGACGACGTCGACCGCAAGATCCAGACCACGGGCCACATCCTCGAGTGGCTCGTCGCCTCGCTCGATCAGGAACAGCTCTACGACAGCCGCGTGGTCGCCGCGACCGAGTTTCTCGCCACCGCGCTCTCGCGGGAGCCGTCACGCACGTGGAAGATCGGACCGCTGGGACACGCCCTCCACGCGCTCAACATCTACCAGGAGCGTGCCTGGGGCGTCGTCCTGCCCGGCGGCGTGGCGGCCTTCCACGGTCCGATGAAGGCGTCCTCCACGCTCGTCGCCGAGACGCCGGACGACCGGAAGGGTGCCCCGGCGCGTCGGTGAGCCGCGTTCCTTGCACGCCAGCGAACGCCTGCATACTCTTCCGCCGCAGCGTCCGGCGCGGTATCTCCATTCGTTCCGGGAACGCGCCGTGGCCGTCGGGCCGCCGTGGTCCTGCGTGCGAGGTACCGTCCGATGGCCTCCGAACTCGCCCCCCACCTCGTCCATCTCCTGGAGGCGGCGACGCGGCTCCACGCGGCGGCCGCGGCGGAGGCGATCCTCATCGTGGTGGACGGGCAGCTCGACTGGGCCCGCATCCGTGAGATCTCCGGGGCCGCGCCGGTCCTCGTGGCCGCCGACGACGAGGCCGACATGGCGGGTGCGGCGGAGCACGGCCTGCGGCAGGTGGTGCTCGACGTCGCCGGCCTCCCCGTGCATGAGCGGCTCGCGCAGGCGCTGCTCGAGTGTGTCGCCGCCGAGATGATCGCCCCGCAGGCCGAGGTCGTCGCGATCTACAGCGGATTCGAGGCGGGTGTGATCGACTCCGTGAGCGTGCTGCGGCTCGAGGAGCATCTCGGCCAGCTCACGAGCCGTGACCTCCGCAACCTCGAGACGAAGGTGCCGCTCGAGACGCTCAAGCTCGTGGTCGACCTGGCCGTCGAGATCGGCCGGGAGGGGCGCGAGGGCAAGCCGGTGGGAACGCTCTTCGTCGTGGGGGACACGCGCAAGGTCATGCAGTCGAGCCACTCCGCCGGCTTCGATCCTGTGCGCGGCTACTCCCGCGGGGAACGGCGGCTCAGCGACGCCCGCGTCCGCGAGGGCATCAAGGAGATCGCGCAGCTCGACGGCGCCTTCGTCATCGGAGCCGACGGGACGGTCGAGGGCGCCGCGCGGTACATCGACGCCTCGGCAGAGAGCGTGTCGGTGGCGAAGGGGCTCGGCGCGCGGCTCTGGGCCGCCGCCGCGATCACGCGCCGCACGCGGAGCGTCGCCGTCGCGGTGAGCGAGACGAGCGGCACCGTCCGGATCTTCCAGAACGGCGAGGTGGTCCTGCGGATCGAGCCGTTCCGCCGCGCGATGAAGTGGAAGGACTTCGAGTACGATCCGCCGGGGACCGACTGACCCGGCACCCGCGGTCGAGGCGCCTCGTCGGCGGCCCCAGCCGCGGCGAGGTCCGTGTGGCGGCACGGCCCCACGCCCCGTCCGCCGCTATGCTGCCCCCATGACGCAGGCATCCGTGGCATCCGCCGATCCGGATCTCACGGGGCGGACGGTGTTCGCCGTCGACCTGCTGTCCCGGGTCTACCAGCTCTTTCACGCCCTGCCGGAGATGACGGCGCCCGATGGCACGCCCGTCTCCGTCGTCTTCGGGCTCACGCGCGACCTGCTCGATCTCGTCGAGAAGCGTCGGCCCGACTACCTCGTCTGTGCGATGGACGCCGCGGGTCCCACGTTCCGACACGAGCGGTACGGCGACTACAAGGCCAATCGCGCGGAGATGCCGGCCGACCTCGTGCCACAGATCCCCCTGGTGCGTCGCCTGCTCGAGGTGATGACGATTCCCTGCCTGGAGCAGCCGGGCTTCGAGGCGGACGACCTGCTCGCCACGGTCGCGACCCGCACCGTCACCGCCGGCGGGAGCTGCATGATCGCCACGGCCGACAAGGACGCGCGGCAGCTGCTCGGCGACCGGGTGCGGCTCTACAACCTCCGGACCAACGCGCCATTCGGTGCCGAGGAACTGCTCGCGGAATGGGGCATCGCCCCCGGGCAGGTGGTCGATTTCCTGTCCCTCGTCGGCGACGCGGTCGACAACGTGCCGGGGGTGCCGGGCATCGGACCGAAGACGGCGACCGAGCTCCTGCGATCCTTCCACACGCTCGACGGGCTGCTCGAGCGGCTCGACGAGGTGCCGCAGCCGAAGCGCCGGCAGAACCTCGCCGACCACGCCGACACGGCGCGGCGGGCCCGCGAACTCATCCGCCTCGAAACGACGGTGCCGATCGAGATTCCATGGGATGCGGCGCGGCGGCACGCACCCGATGCGGCGCGGCTCGCCGACTTTCTCCGCAGCCTGGGCTTCCGCAGCCTGCTCGCCCGCGTCTCGGGCCGCGGCGCGTCGGTCGCACCGCCGGCCGACCCGGAGCCACAGGCCGCCGCACGCCCCGCCGCCACGCTCTTCGACCTGCACGGGGCGGAGGACGACACGCCGGACGCGAGTGCGACCCCGGACACGGGCCGTGACGCGGGCCGCCTGGAGCCGGAGCCCATCCTCGGTCCGTGGACCCTGGTCGCCGACGACGACGCGTGCGACCGCTTCGTCGGGGCGCTCCGCGCGGCCGGCCCGGTCACCCTCGCCACGGCCCGCGCCGCCGACGCCACCTCGCGCACCCCCCTCCTCGGGCTCGCGCTGGCGGCGGGCGACGTCGCGGGCTGGGTGACCACCGACGTCGCCTCCACGCATGCCGGACTCCGCGACCTGCTCGTGGACACCGCGATCCCCAAGCGAACGCACGACGTCAAGCGGCACGTGCTCGCGCTCCGGACGATCGGGCTGCGCGTGGCCGGCGTCTCGTGCGACACGCTGATCGCCGCCTACCTGCTCGAAGCGGGCGAGCGCAACCGCGGGCTGGTGGAGACCGCGCGTCGGCCCGGCGTCGCCATCGAGCCCGGCCCGACCGACCCGCCCGTGGAGACGATCGACGTGCCGACCGCGCCCGAGGCGGCCGTGGCACACGCCCGGATCCCGGCCGCACTGGCGGAGGTCCTTCCGCCACGGCTGGAGGCCGAGGGGCTGCGGGCGCTCTGCACCGACGTGGAGCTTCCGCTCGCGACCGTCCTCGCCGACATGGAATGGCGGGGCGTGCGCATCGACGTGGCGGCCCTCGACCTCCTGTCCCGCGACTACGCGGCCCGTCTCGAGGCGCTCGAGCGGGAGATCCACGAACTCGCCGGCCGAGCGTTTTCGATCGCGTCACCGATCCAGCTGCGGACCGTCCTCTTCGACACGCTCGGTCTGCCGATCGTGAAGCGCACGAAGACCGGCCCGAGCACCGACGCGGAAGTGCTCGAAGAGCTCGCCCCCCTCCATCCGCTGCCCGCGAAGCTCCTCGAGCACCGTCGCTACGCCACGCTGAAGAGCACCTACGGCGACGCGCTGCCGCTGCTCGTCGATCCGGCGCCGGGCCGCGTCCACACGTCCCTCAACCAGACCGTGACGGCCACCGGTCGGCTCAGCTCGAGCGACCCGAACCTGCAGAACATCCCGGTGCGCACGGCCGAGGGGCAGCAGATCCGGGCGGCGTTCCTGCCGGGTGAGCCCGGCTGGCAGTTCATCGCCGCCGACTATTCGCAGATCGAGCTGCGCGTGCTCGCGCACCTCTCCGGCGACCGGCGCATGCGGGCCGCCTTCGCCGCCGGAGAGGACATCCACACGCGGACGGCGGCCCTGGTGCAGGGAGTCGAGCCGGACGCCGTGACGCCCGCGATGCGCCGGGCGGCGAAGGCGGTCAACTTCGGCATCCTCTACGGCCAGAGCGCGTTCGGACTCGCCAAGGCGCTCGCGATCCCGCAGGCCGAGGCGGCCGCCTTCATCGCGGCCGACTTCGAGGCCTTCGCCGGCGCGGCCGCCTTCATCGACGACCTGCTCGACCGCTGCCGTTGCGACGGGCAGGTGACGACGCTCCTCGGCCGCCGGCGGTCGCGGACGCCGGTGTTCGACCGCCAGGCCCGACGCACGGCCAGCGGCGCGCTGACGCTCTCGCTCCCCGAGCGCACGGCGGTGAACACGGTGGTGCAGGGCTCCGCGGCCGACCTCATCAAGCTCGCCATGCTGGGTGTGTCGAGGCGTCTCGAGGCCGAGCGGTGCACGGCGGCCCTCGTCCTCCAGATC
>JBJTBO010000020.1:0-5204 GCA_046091445.1 Planctomycetaceae bacterium
GCTCCGTCCCGCCACCACGACCCCGAGCGATCCGATGCCCACCACCCCGACCCACCGCGTGCTGATCGTCGTCGGCGACGCGACCGAGACCGTCGACACGCTCTACCCCTTCTACCGGTTGCAGGAGGCGGGGTTCCGCCCGGTCGTCGCCGGCCCCGAGCGGCGCACGTTCCAGATGGTCATGCACGAGGTGCGGCCGGGATGGACGATCACGAGGGAATGGGAGGGCTACCAGATCACGGCCGACCTCGCCTTCTCCGAGATCGATCCCACCGATTACCTCGGCATCTTCTTCAGCGGCGGGCGGGCGCCGGAATACATCCGCTACGACGAGGACCTCGTCCGCATCACGCGGCACTTCTTCGAGACGGGCAAGCCGATCGCCAGCGTCTGCCACGGTGTCGAGATTCCGGCGTACGCCGACTGCGTCCGCGGCCGACGGATGGCGACGGTGCCGAAGTGCCGCTTCGACCTGGAGACGGTGGGCGGCATCTTCGTGAACGAACCGTGCGTCGTGGACGGCAACCTGGTCAGCGGACGGACGTTCCACGATCACGGTCACTATGTCGGACCGTGGATCCGCCTGCTCGAGGAGGCCGCGGCGCGTCACCCCGCGGGTGCCGGCGCGACGACGGGGGTCACTTCGCGGGCAGGTCGCGGATGACGTTGCGCCACCTGGTGACGAGTGCGCCCTCGTTCGTGGAGGTCTCGGCGACGGCCACCCGCAGGCACTGGAGGGCCTCGATCACCACGCCCACGTCCCGCAGCACCTCACGCACCTGATCGGTCTCATCCTCCGCCGCGAGCTCCTCGTCGGCATCGACCGCCCCGGTCCGCTGCTGGACGCTCACGTAGCGCGCGGCGTAGGTGATCCACGGCTTCACGGCCTCGAGCAGGCCCGCCACGTCGAGCGCCGCAGCCGTCGACAGCGGCTCCTCGAATTTCGTCAGGCTCTGGCCGGTCTCGATCGTCGCTCCCGCCAGCATGCGCGACGCCTGGTCCTGTCCGAAGCAGAAGACAGCCGCCTTGTCACCGACGCCGATGGTGGGGCGGACCTGGTCGTCGATGCCCGACCGGGGCAGCGCGAACGACCATAGTTTGCCCGACTCGACCTTCGTCTCCTTCGGATCGGGCACGCGATAGGCGGCCGTGTTCCCGTCGGGGTCGTGCGCCCGCGCCGCGGCCACGATCCGATCGGTCAGCTCGAAGAGGTCGTTGAGACCCTCGATGAACAGCCGCTTGTCGGTGAGCGGCAGCACGATGGCCGCCTCCGGCACCGGCAGTGGATCCGCGGACGCCGGCATCTCGCGCTGGAGCTTCTTCACGCGCGTCTTCGCGTCGAGCACGAGGCCGACCTGCCCGTCGCCGACGGCGGGCGCGAACTTGTCGCGGATGATCTCCGCGAACCGGACGGCCAGCGGCCCGAACTCGTCGGCCGCCTTCTCCACCTTCTCACGACCATCCGCGTCGAGGGCGGGCAGGCCGTGCCGTTGGAAGAGGTCCCAGCCCTGCCGGGCGAATTCGCCCGCTGCATCGAGGAGCTGCGGATCCTGCTTGAACCGGGAGACGACGACGGCGAGGGGCGCGCCGCCGGCATGCTCGAGGAGGTCGAGTCGTCGCGTCGCATCGACCGCCCGGTTGCTCCCCCAGTCCCAGGTCGACCCCTCGTACCCCTGGGCGGCCAGAAATGCGTACGACATCCACGGACCGGGCACCGGCATCCGCTCGGTCAGCCATTCGCCGGCGCCGGCGGCCCATCGCCGCAGATCCCCGATCGCCTCGTCCGACAGCTCCGCCTCACGCGCCACCTCCTCGAACGAGTCGATCGCCGGCTGGAAGTCCAGCTGTCCGGCCATGACCGCCCGCGCCATCGCGCCGCTGAGATAGGAGATTCCGGTGATCCGTTCGGCGGCGGCCGCCCGCAACGGCGCGAAGGGCTCCTGCCGCAGGAGTCCGGCCGCCCGTTCCGTCCCTGCGGCCCCCCCCGGGGCGACGAGCTTCTCGAGGTGGTCCGTCGAGTCCCCGATCGAAAGCATGACGCGATCGCCGACCACACCGAGCGCGATCACGAGCTTGAGCTGCCGCAGCCGCTCGAGCACGGTGTCGGCCTCCGGGGTGTCGGCAATGTCGCCGGCAATCTCGCGGGCGAGCGCCGCAAGCGGCAGTCGATCGGCTTCGAGCGTGATCGTCACGAACTCGCCACCGGCGATCTCGCGACGCTCGAGCGCCTCGGCGAGGTCCGGGCTCGCCTGGGTCGCGAGCCGGCCGAGCACCTCGACGCGCTTGAGCTGGGACACGGCCGCGTCGGCCATGCCCGTGCGGAAGCCCCAGACGACGTCGGGCACGACGAGCAGGTCGATGTTGTCCGAGAGGGCCTTGAGCACGAGCCTGGCCTGGAGTTCCTCCGTCGAGAGCTCGACCTCCGCAGCCTGCCGTGCCACCGGCACGATCCGCGCCCGACCCGCGCGGCTCGCGTCGCCGTCGAGATCCAGCTGCAGCCGCGCCCGCCCCGCCGCCGCGCGGATCGCCTGGTTCAGCTTCGTGGTGAGCTCGAGAAACGTGATGCATGACGGCTCGCCGTAGACGAACGTGTCAGTGGCGACCATGTCGCGGAGCAGCTTGATCGCCTGCTCGTTTTCCGGCAGCTGCATCAGCGTGTCGACGAGGGCGAGGGGGCTGCCGGGCATGGTGCGCTGCTCCTCGAGCGATTCGATGCCCCGACGCACCGCTGGAAGCTCGAGCAGCGACGCCCACGCGCGACTCCCGACGAGGAGATCGACCTGTTCCCGCGCGCGGAGCGTGGCGGAAAAGAAGGCCGCGTCGCTCGGCACGATCGCGACGCCCGTGTCCTCGAGCGGCAGGGCCTCGGCCGCCCCCGCACCGCGTGCCGGAGCCGCCACGGCGCCCGCGAGGCACACGAACCGGACGGCCTGCCACGACGGCGCCACCCCGGCCACCTGTCGGCCGCCGACGTGTCGGAGCGTCTTCCCTGAACGACGGACGACGAAGGATCGCATTGGGGGGCCTCGAGACGTGGGGCGATGGACGGCGGGACACAACGTAGCATATGCAAAACGCCCTGCGCGGAAACGCCAATCGGTCGCGGTGCGCGGACCGCCGTGACACGACGCCCGCGCCCGTCGCTGCCGTCCCCCCGGAATGGATCGATGCTCCTCGGTTCGACCCGCATCGCGGACACCTTCGCCGAGGCCTTCGGCCTGCGGTATGCACGACTCGTCGTCACGGCCCACGCCGCGCACTGGCTCGAGGCGGGGCTCGCGGCCCTCTGCGGCTACGGCACGAGCGTCATCGGCTGCGACGCGGAAATCGGGGTCGAGCGACGACTCGATCCGACGGAATCGCTCGATGGCCGGGTCGGAGCGGCGGTGCTCGCCTTCGCGTTCGACGCAGAGCGGCTCGGCGCGGCGGTGGGCAATCGGACGGCACAGTGCCTGCTCACGTGCCCGACCGCTGCGGTGTTCGACGGACTGCCCGAGGCGGCGGACCGTCTCCCGCTCGGAGGACACGTGCGTTTCTTCGGGGACGGGTTCGAGAAATCGAAGGTGATCGACGGTCGCAGATGGTGGCGGGTGCCGGTGATGGACGGCGAATTCCTCGTCGAGGAGACCGTGGGCGTGACCAAGGGGGTCGGCGGCTGCAAGTTCATCATCCAGGGCCGCTCGCTCCCCGCCGCACTGGCGGCGGCCCGGCGGGCCGTCGATGCCATCGCCGCGGTCCCGGGCACGATCACGCCGTTTCCCGGCGGCACGGTCCGTTCGGGCAGCAAGGTCGGATCACGCTATGCCGCGCTGCGTGCCTCGACGAACGAGGCGTTCTGTCCGGGTCTCGTCGGGCGGGTCGCGACGGAGATCGACCCCGAGGCCGCGTGCTGTCTCGAGGTGGTCATCGACGGGGTGGACCGCGACGCCGTGGCCCGCGCCATGGTGGCGGGGATGCGCGCCGCAGCCGGGCCGGACATTCCCGCGATCGCCGCCGGCAACTACGGTGGCAAACTGGGCAAGCACCATTTTCCCCTGCGGGAACTGCTGGCTGCCGTGCCGTAGGCCGCGTCCCGGCCATCTCCTTGCAGGTTCGTCAGCCGAGCGACCGTGGGGACTGACCTTCCGCAGTCGACCGGCGCGTGCTATCGACCCGCCGCGCGAGTTGCGCACCCGCGGGTCGAGCGACCTCTGCGCGCCATCCGCGGGCGCATGAATGCCTTTCCCGGTCTGAGGCCGTCGCCATGTCCACCATGTCCGTCGAGCCCCCTCCCTCACGGCAGTCGTTGGTCGTACCGCCTCGCGGATCGAATCTTTCGGTCGTGGCGGGGGCGGTGGCATCAGCCTGCCTCGGATTCGCCGCCGTCTGGGCGATCGGGCTCGGCCGCACGGTCCCGCGCGCGGATCATGACGCGTCGGCGCCGCACCAGCCCGATGGGCACGCGGTGGCCGACGGCACGGATACGATCCTGCCGCCCGAGCCGGCCGCGGGACTCTTCATCGAAGAACCGAGTGGTGCGGCTGCACGACCATGGTCGCCGCGGCCGGACCCGACGCGCACGGAGCCGCCGCGCGACGCGACCGGGGTGCGGCCCGCTTCGTTCGAGGCACCGGGCCGATTCACGCCGGCCGAAGGGGAGACGCGGCCGCTCTCCCGGTTCGGCGGGCCGTCGGCCCCCCAGCTCGCCCCCGTCGCGATCGAGGAGCCGTTCGATGCGGACGAGGCAGCGGCTGATTCGCTCGACGCCGTCCCCGGAACGACGCCACGCGCAGACGAGCCCGCCATCCCGGGAGACGTCCGGGACGCAGCGGAGCCATCGCAGGCTGATCAGCCTGCGGCGAGCGGGCCCGCCGATCCGTTCAACGCACCGCTCCCACTCGAGCCGGCCTCGGCCGACGCCGCCGCGGCTGATGCAGCGGGGGCCGACGCCGCTGCAACGACGGACGACACCACCGCCACGACCAGGACTGCCATCGCGGATGGAGCGGGCGAGGCCTCAGCGGGCGAACCATCGCCGGCATCATCGCCCGACCTGCCCGAGACCGGGACCACGCCCGCGGTCGATCCATCGGCCCCCGAAGGATCCGCACGGGTCGGCACCGATCTCCTGCCGCCGGCGGCATTCACGAACGCCAAGACGGCCGCCGACACCGCGGCCCCGCCGCAGCCCCCATCTCCACCGTCGGCACGGCCCGCATCCACCC